>NZ_JAKSYF010000151.1:0-142841 GCF_022829745.1 Methylobacterium sp. E-016 | reverse complement strand
GGGCGTGCGGCGGGCGGCATCGTGAGCGGGTTTCGGCTTTGGGATGAAACGCCCATCCCCTCTCCCCGCACGCGGGGAGAGGCCCTGCCGCACCCCGTCGTGCGGCCGGGAAGCGCAGCCGAAGCGGCGGTGAGGGGGCGGATCCGGACGAGCCTCTTCCGGCGAAGCCCCCTCACCGTCGGCTGCCGCCTCGCTGCGACGACGACGAGGTCGTCGCAGCCCTCTCCCCGCGTGCGGGGCGAGGGGATGCGCACGGATCGCCGCGGTGATCGCCTCCGCCTGTCCGCGAGCGGGCCCCCGGCATGAACCCGTCCCGCCTCTTCATCCTGCGCCCGGTCGCGACCACGCTCCTGATGCTGGCGATCCTGATCGTCGGCGGGGTGTCGTACCTGAACCTGCCGGTCTCGGCGCTGCCCTCGGTCGACTACCCGACGATCCAGGTGCAGACGTTCTATCCCGGCGCCAGCCCGGAGGTGATGACCTCGGCCGTGACCGCGCCGCTGGAGCGGCAGTTCGGGCAGCTCGCCAACCTCAACCAGATGACCTCGCAATCCTCGGCCGGCGCCTCGGTCGTGACCTTGCAGTTCAACCTCGACCTGCCGCTCGACATCGCCGAGCAGCAGGTCCAGGCGGCGATCAACGCCGCCGGCAACCTGCTGCCGTCCGACCTGCCGGCGCCGCCGATCTACGCCAAGGTCAACCCGGCCGACGCGCCCGTGATCACGCTCGCGCTCACCTCCAAGACCCTGCCGCTGACGCAGGTGCGGGATCTCGCCGAGACGCGGCTCGCCCAGAAGATCTCCCAGGTGGCCGGCGTCGGCCTCGTCAGCATCTCCGGCGGCCAGCGGCCGGCGGTGCGGGTGCGGTTCAACGCCCGGGCGCTCGCCGCCTACGGGCTGAACATCGACGACCTGCGCACCACGATCACCAACCTCAACGTCAACACGCCGAAGGGCACCATCGACGGCCCGAAGCAGAGCTACGCGATCAACGCCAACGACCAGATCCAGGACCCGAAGGCCTACGACGACGCGATCATCGCCTACAAGAACGGCGCCCCGGTGAAGATGTCGGACGTGGCCGACGTGGTGCAGGGGCCGGAGAACACCAAGCTCGGCGCCTGGGCCGACGAGACGCCGGCGATCATCCTCAACATCCAGCGCCAGCCCGGCGCCAACGTCATCGCCACCGTCGACAAGATCAAGGCGCTGCTGCCGCAGCTCCAGGGCACGCTGCCGGGCGCGATCCAGGTGAGCCTGCTCACCGACCGCACGGTGACGATCCGCGCCTCGGTCGAGGACGTGCAGTTCGAGCTCGGGCTCGCCATCGCGCTCGTCGTGCTGGTGATCTTCCTGTTCCTGCGCAGCGTCTCCGCCACGCTGATCCCGAGCCTGTCGGTGCCGCTCTCGCTGATCGGCGCGCTCTCGGTGATGGACCTCTACGGCTTCTCCCTCGACAACCTGTCGCTGATGGCGCTGACCATCGCCACCGGCTTCGTCGTCGACGACGCGATCGTGGTGATCGAGAACATCGCCCGCCACGTCGAGGACGGCGATTCCCCGCTCGAGGCTGCGCTCAAGGGCAGCCGCGAGATCGGCTTCACCATCATCTCGCTCACCGTCTCGCTGATCGCGGTGCTGATCCCGCTGCTGTTCATGGGCGACGTGGTCGGGCGCCTGTTCCACGAGTTCGCGATCACGCTGGCGGCCACGATCATCATCTCGGCGGTGGTCTCGCTGACGCTGGTGCCGATGCTGTGCGCGCGCCTGCTCAAGCACGTGCCCCAATCTCCCGCGTCCCTTGCCGAGACCCGCCGCCGCGAGGGCGTGCTCGGGCGGATGGGCCGGCGCGCCACCGAGGGCACCATCGCGGCCTACGGCCGGGCGCTGCGGGTGGTGCTCGACCACCAGGGCCTGACGCTGCTGGTCACGCTCGCCACCATCGCGCTCACCGCGACCCTGTTCGTGACGATCCCGAAGGGGTTCTTCCCGGTGCAGGACACCGGCGTGATCCAGGGGATCACGCAGGGCGACCAGACCCTGTCCTACGCCGCGATGGCCGAGCGCCAGCAGCGCATCGCCGCGATCATCCTCAAGGACCCGGACGTCGCCAACCTGTCCTCGTTCATCGGCGTCGACGGCCAAAACGTGACGCTGAACTCAGGGAGGTTCCTGATCAACCTGAAGCCCCAGGCCGAGCGGGCCGAGCGGGCCGGCGCCATCATCCGCCGCATCCAGGCGGCCACCGCCGACGTCGCGGGCCTGCGCCTCTACATGCAGCCGGTGCAGGACCTGACGATCGACACCGCGGTGTCGGCGACGCAGTACCAGGTGATCCTGGAGACGCCGAACCTCGAGGATTTCGAGACCTGGGTGCCGCGCTTCACCGACGCGCTGTCGCGGTCGCCGGTGGTGGCCGACGTCGCCAGCGACCACCAGGGCCAGGGCCTGGCCGCCTACGTCACGATCGACCGGCCGACGGCCGGGCGCTACGGCATCACGCCGGCGACGATCGACAACGCGCTCTACGACGCGTTCGGCCAGCGCATCATCTCGACGATCTTCACCCAGTCGAACCAGTACCGGGTGATCCTCGAGGCCGACCCCGACCTGCACAGGACCATCGCCAGCCTCGAAGCGATCTACCTGCCCTCCTCCACCGCATCGAGCGGGCAGGTGCCGCTCTCGGCGGTGGCGCGGATCGACGAGCGCCGGGCGCCGCTGCTGATCTCGCATCTCGGCCAGTTCCCGGCCACCACCGTGTCGTTCAACCTCGCGCCGGGCGCCGCGCTCGGCCAGGCGGTGGACGCGGTGGAGGAGGCGCGGAAAAGCATCGACCTGCCGCCGAGCTTCCGCGTGGTGCCGCAGGGGTCGGTCTTCGCCTTCCAGTCGGCGCTCTCGAACGAGCTGTTCCTGGTGCTGGCGGCGATCGTCACCGTCTACATCGTGCTGGGCGTCCTCTACGAGAGCTTCATCCACCCGATCACCATCCTGTCGACGCTCCCGTCCGCGGGAATCGGCGCGCTGCTCGGATTGATGCTGTTCGGGCTCTCGCTCGACATCATCGCGATCATCGGCATCGTGCTGCTGATCGGCATCGTGAAGAAGAACGCGATCATGATGATCGACTTCGCGCTCCAGGCCGAGCGCGAGGAGGGGATGTCCCCGCGCGACGCGATCTACGAGGCCTGCCTGCTGCGCTTCCGCCCGATCCTGATGACGACCCTGGCCGCGTTGTTCGCCGCGGTCCCGCTGATCGTCGGCACCGGCGTCGGCTCGGAGCTGCGCCAGCCGCTCGGCATCGTCATCGCCGGCGGCCTCATCGTCTCCCAGGTGCTGACGCTGTTCACGACCCCGGTGATCTACCTGTTCTTCGACCGCCTCGAGCGCCGCATCACCGGCCGCCGCGAACCCGAGCCGGACCTCCCGGCAGGCGAGGCGCTGCCGTGAGGAAGATCGCGACCGCGCCTCGCATCCCCTCGCCCCGCCTGCGGGGAGAGGGCCGCGACGACCTCGTCGTCGTCGCGGCGAGGCGGCAGCCGAGGGTGAGGGGGCTTCGGCGGAGGAGCCTCCGCCGTTCGCGCCCCCTCACCCTCGCTGCGGCTTCGCCTGCGCTTCCCGGCAGCACGACGGGGTGCAGCCGGGCCTCTCCCCGCGTGCGGGGAGAGGGGAACAGCGCCGTGACGCCTATGGGCTTTCGCCCATGAACATCTCCGAGCCCTTCATCCGGCGCCCGGTGGCGACGACGCTGCTGACCGTCGGCGTGCTGCTCGCCGGCCTCTTCGCGTTCCTGAAGCTGCCGGTGGCGCCGCTGCCGCAGGTGGATTTTCCGGTCATCCTGGTCCAGGCGCAGATGCCGGGGGCCAGCCCCGAGACCATGGCGGTGACGGTGGCGGCGCCGCTGGAGCGGCGGCTCGGCAGCATCGCCGACGTCAACGAGATGTCCTCGACGAGCTCCACCGGCACCGTGCGGATCGTGCTGCTGTTCGGCCTTAGCCGCGACATCGACGGGGCCGCGCGCGACGTGCAGGCGGCGATCAACGCCGCGCGGGCCGACCTGCCCACCGCGCTGCGCCAGAACCCGACCTACCGCAAGTTCAACCCGGCCGACTCGCCGATCGTGATCCTCGGCATGACCTCGGACACCCTGACCCTCGGCCAGCTCTACGATGCCGGCGCCACGGTGGTGCAGCAGAAGCTGTCGCAGCTGCCCGGCGTCGGCAACGTCGACATCGGCGGCTCGTCGCTGCCGGCGGTGCGCGTCGAGCTCGATCCGACCGCCCTGTTCCACTACGGCATCGGCCTGGAGGGCATCCGCGCGGGGCTGGCGTCGGCCAACGCCAACTCGCCCAAGGGCGCGATCGAGGCGGGCGACCGGCGCTTCCAGCTCTACGCCAACGACCAGGGCCGCAAGGCGGAGGATTACCGCGACCTCGTCGTCGCCTACCGCAACGGCGCGGCGGTGAAGCTCACCGACGTCGGCGAGGTGATCGACTCGGTCGAGGACCGGCGCAACCTCGGCGTGGTCAACGGCAAGCAGGGCGTGCTGCTGTTCGTCTACAAGCAGCCGGGCTCGAACGTCGTCGACACGATCAACGGGGTGAAGGCGGCGCTGCCGCAGATCGTCTCGGCGCTGCCCGGCGGCATCGACGTGAAGCTCACCGGCGACCGCAGCGCGACGATCCGGGCGTCGCTGGCCGCCACCGAGGAGACGCTGCTGATCGCGGTCGGCCTCGTCATCCTCGTGGTGTTCGCGTTCCTGCGCTCGGGGCGCGCCACGCTGATCCCGGCGGTGGCGGTGCCGATCTCGATCGTCGGCACCTTCTCGGTGATGTACCTGCTCGGCTACTCGCTCAACATCCTGTCGCTGATGGCGCTGATCATCGGCACCGGCTTCGTCGTGGACGACGCCATCGTCGTGCTCGAGAACGTCCAGCGCCACATCGAGATGGGCAAGTCCCGCATCGAGGCGGCCCTGGTCGGCGCCCGCGAGGTCGGCTTCACCGTGATCTCGATGAGCCTGTCGCTGATCGCGGTGTTCCTGCCGATCCTGCTGATGGGCGGCCTGATCGGGCGGATCTTCCAAGAGTTCGCCGTGACCCTGTCGCTGGCGATCCTGATCTCGCTCGTGCTCTCGCTCACCACCACGCCGATGATGTGCGCGCGCTTCCTGCGCCCCGAGGCGCACGGCGCGGGCAGGCGCCCCAACATCCTGATCCGCGGGCTGGAGGGCGCCTTCACCGGCACGCTGAACGCCTACGAGCGCACCCTGCGCGTCGCGCTCGGGCACCCGCGCCTCGTGCTGCTGGTGCTCGCCGCGACGGTCGGGCTCAACGTCTACCTCTACGTCATCGTGCCGAAGGGCTTCTTCCCCGAGCAGGACACCGGCCAGATGATGGGCGGCATCCAGGCCGACCAGCGCATCTCGTTCCAGTCGATGGAGAAGAAGCTCAAGGAAGCCGCCGCGATCGTGCAGGCCGACCCGGCGGTGGACAGCGTCGTCGGCTTCACCGGCGGGCGCGGCACCAACTCGGCCAACGTCTTCGTCGGGCTCAAGCCGGTGGGCGAGCGCGCCTCGATCGGCGAGGTGTCGAACCGGCTGCGGCCCAAGCTCTCGCAGGTGGCCGGCGCCCGGCTCTACGTCTTCCCGCGCCAGGACCTGCAGATGGGCGGGCGCCAGAGCTTCGCCCAGTACCAGTACACCCTGCAGGGCGACACCGCGGCTGAGCTCTACGCGGCGGCGCCGAAGCTGGTGCAGGCGCTGCAGAAGGACCCGACCTTCGCCGACGTCACCTCCGACCAGCAGGAGGGCGGGCTGGAGAGCCGGCTGGTGATCGATCGCGCCACCGCCTTCCGCTACGGCATCACGCCCGACAAGATCGACAACACCCTCTACGACGCCTTCGGCCAGCGCCAGGTCTCGACGATCTACAACCCGCTCAACCAGTACCACGTCGTGATGGAGATCGCGCCGCGCTACCTGGAGAACCCCGAGACCCTCAAGCAGCTCTACGTCTCGACCTCCGGCGGCAAGGCGCGCGGCTCGGCCACCACCAACGCGGTCGCCGGCACGGTGGCGGCGGCGCCCGCCGGCGCCGTCCCCTCGACCACCGCCGCGGCCGACGCCAGCACCAACGCCGCCGCGGTCGCGTCGGATTCGGCCCGGAACGCGGCCGCCAACGCCATCGCCGCCTCGAAGGGCAGCGCCTCCTCGAGCGCGCCGGTCTCGTCCGCGGTCGAGACCATGGTGCCGCTCTCGGCCTTCACCCGGGTCGAGACCGGCAACGCCCCGGTGCAGGTGAGCCACCAGGGCCTGTTCGTGGCGACCACGATCTCGTTCAACCTCAGCCCCGGCAAGAGCCTGTCGGACGCCACCGTCGCGATCGACAAGGCGATGGCGGAGCTGCGCCTGCCGGCCACCATCCACGGCGAGTATGCGGGCGCGGCCAAGAACTACGTCGCCTCGGCCTCGCGCCAGCCGCTGCTGATCCTGGCCGCGATCCTGGCCGTCTACGCCATCCTCGGGATCCTGTACGAGAGCTTCGTGCACCCGGTCACGATCCTCTCGACGCTGCCGTCGGCGGGCATCGGCGCGCTGCTGGCGCTGCTGGTGACCGGCACCGAGTTCACGATCGTCGCGCTGATCGCGGTGTTCCTGCTGATCGGCATCGTCAAGAAGAACGCCATCATGATGATCGACTTCGCCCTCGACGCGGAGCGGACCCGCGGCGCCAGCCCCCGCGACGCGATCTTCGAGGCCTGCCTCTTGCGCTTCCGGCCGATCATGATGACAACGCTGGCGGCGCTGCTCGGCGCGGCGCCGCTGATCTTCGGCGGCGGCGAGGGCTCCGAGCTCCGCCGCCCGCTCGGCATCGCCATCGCCGGCGGCCTGATCGTGAGCCAGATCCTGACCCTGTACACCACCCCCGTCGTCTACCTCTGCCTCGACCGCCTCCGGCACCGGGTGAACGCCCGCCGCCGCGGCGGCGCAGCGGCCCTGCCGGCGGGGGAATGATGCGGTTTCGATCGATGCAGGACGGGGTCGGCGCACCCCCCTCTCCCCGCGCGCGGGGAGAGGGCCGCGACGACCTCGTCGTCGGCGCGGCGAGGCGGCAGCCGACGGTGAGGGGGCGTATCCGGATGCGCCTCGTCCTGCCCGGCCCCCTCACCTTCGCTTCCGCTCGCCGCATGCACGACGCGGTGCCTGCGGCCCTCTCCCCGCGTGCGGGGAGAGGGGATGCGCACCCAGCTTGGCGCCATGTCCTGAGAACGGGCGGTCTCGTCGCCCTCACCACCGCCCTGTCGGCCTGCGTCGTCGGCCCAGACTACGCGCGCCCGTCCGTCGAGACGCCGCTGGCGTTCAAGCAGGGCGGCGCCCGCGAGGATTCGGTCGCCTTCGTCGCGTCGCGGAAGAACTGGCGCCCCGGCCTCCCCAACGACGCGGCCGAGCGCGGCGACTGGTGGCGGGTGTTCAAGGACCCGGCGCTCGACCGGCTGATCCGCCTCGTCGACGTCGACAACCAGAGCCTGCGCCAATCCGTGGCGAACTACCGGCAGGCGCGGGCGATCGTCGAGTCGGCCCAGGCCGCGCTCTACCCGACGGTCATCGGCGCCCCGAGCATCACCCGCTCGCGCACGCTGGGCTCCGAGCGCACCTCCGTGTCGATCCAGGGGCAGGCGAGCTGGGAGCTCGACCTGTTCGGCCGCATCCGCCGGACCATCGAGACCGAGGCGGCCCTGGCCCAGGCCGACGCCGCGACGCTGGCGCTGACGCGCCTGACCATCCAGGCCGAGGTGGCCAACAACTACCTGTCGCTGCGCTACGCCGATTCGCTGGTGCGGGTGCTCAACGCCAACGTCGAGAACTTCAAGCGCACGGTGGCGATCACCGAGAACCAGTACAATGCCGGCGTCGCCGCGCGCTCGGACGTGATCACCGCGCAGACGCAGGTGCAGACCACCCAGGCCTCGGCGATCGCCGCGACCCTCACCCGCGCCCAGTTCGAGAACGCGATCGCCACGCTCGTCGGCCGCCCGCCCTCGGAGCTGTCGCTGCCGGTGGCGCCGCTGGCGCTGGTGCCGCCCGCGGTGCCGGTCGGCATCCCCGCCGCCCTGCTCGAGCGCCGCCCGGACGTGGCCCAGGCCGAGCGCACCGTCCAGGCGCAGAGCGAGCAGATCGGCGTCGCGGTGGCCGCGCTCTATCCGACCGTGACGCTCTCGGCCTCGGGCGGGATCTCGGGGCTCACCAGCAACGGCCTGCTCTCGGCCGCCAACCAGGTCTGGGCGGTGTCGGCGGCCGGCAGCGAGGTGCTGTTCGACGGCGGCGCGCGCTCGGCCGCGATCACCGCCGCGCGGGCGGCCTACGACGCGGCGGTGGCGAACTATCGCCAGACCGTGCTCGCCGCCTTCGCCGACGTGGAGAACGGCCTCGTCGGCGTGCGCATCCTCGCCCGCCAGCAGGTGGCGCAGGACGAGGCCGTGACGCTGGCCCGCCGCGCCGTCGAGATCACCCTGAACGAGTACCGCGCCGGCACCCAGAACTTCACCACCGTCGTCACCGCCCAGGCGCTGCAGCTCAACAACGAGGTCGCGGCGCTGCAGGTGCGGCTCGCCCGCTTCACCACCGCCGTCGGCCTGATCCGGGCGCTCGGCGGCGGCTGGGACGCGCGCGCGCTGCCGAGCGACACCGAGCTGAAGGGCCCGCGCCTGCCGATCGACCTGTCGCCGGCGGTGCACCCGGACGAGTAGCCGGCCGGCACTGAAAGCCGGGCGCGGAACGACGGTCCCGCCGCGCCGCGCCCGTTCGGACGGCCCCGCGGCTGCGATGACCGAACCGTCGCGAGGCCAACGCGATTCTGACGGCAGCAAGGAAGGGCGCTTCGATGAGCAGGCAAGCGGTGACGGCGCCCGGCGCCGCGGCGGTCGGCCCCTACGCCCACGGCGTGCGGGCCGACGGGACGGTGTACCTGTCCGGCCAGACGCCCCTCGACGGCGCGACCGGGCGCCTGGTCGCGGGCGGGATCGAGGCGCAGGTGCGCCGATGCTTCGTCAACCTCGGCGCCGTGCTGGCGGCGGCCGGCCTCGGCTTCGAGGATGTGGTGAAGTGCACCGTCTTCCTGACCGACATGGCCGATTTCGCCGCGATGAACCGGGTCTACGCCGAGCATTTCACGGAGCCCTATCCGGCCCGCACCACCATCGGCGTCGCGGCGCTGCCGCTGGCGGCGCGGGTCGAGATCGAGATGGTGGCGCACGCGCCGCGAGCCTGAGATTTTACGCGCCGCGAGCCTGAGAACGCGCCGCGAGCCTGAGAATTTTACGCGCCGCGGGCTGACGCCGTCAGGCGGCGCGCACCGTGGCGAGGAAGCGGTCGACCTCCGCGCCCAGGTGCCCGGATTGGCGCGACAGCGCGCCGGCCGAGGTCAGGACCTGGGCGGCGGCGGCGCCGGTCTCCTCGGCCGCGCTCGCCACGCCGGCGATGGTGCTCGTCACCGCGCCGGTCCCCGTCGCCGCCTGGCCGACGTTGCGCACGATCTCCCGGGTCGCCGCGCCCTGCTCCTCCACCGCCGCCGCGATCGTCGTCGCCATCGCGTCGATGTCGCGGATGCGGCGGGTGATCGCGGCGATCGCCTCCACCGCCTGGCCGGTCGCGCCCTGGATCTGCGTGACCTGGCCCGCGATCTCCTCCGTCGCCCGCCCGGTCTGGGCGGCGAGCGCCTTGACCTCGGAGGCCACCACCGCGAAGCCGCGGCCGGCCTCGCCGGCGCGCGCCGCCTCGATGGTGGCGTTGAGCGCGAGCAGGTTGGTCTGGCCGGCGATGTCGGCGATCAGGCCGACGACGTCGCCGATCCGCCCGGCCGCCCGGCTGAGGGCGTCGACGAGCCGGACGGTGTCGTCCGCCTGCGCCACGGCGGCCTGGGCGAGGTCGGCCGAGCCGCTGACCTGGCGCCCGATCTCGGCCACCGACGCGCCGAGCTCCTCGGCGGCCGCCGCGACGGTGTTGACGTTCGAGGCCGCCTCCTCGGCCGCCGCCGCCACGGTGGCGGATCGGTCGGCGGTCTCCGACGCGGTCGCCGTCATCGTCCGGGCGGTGGCCTGCAGCTCGGTCGCGGAGGCGGCGAGCGTGCCGACGATCCCGCCGACCGCTTGCTCGAAGCCGTCGGCCACGGCGCGCATCGCGGCGGCGCGCTGCACCGCGGCGCCGGCCCGCGCCGCCTCGCTCTCCGCTTCGAGGGTGCGGGCGCGGATCAGGTTGTCCTTGAACACCTGGATCGCGGCGGCGATCGCGCCGACCTCGTCGCGGCGCCCCCGGCCGGGCACCGCCACGGTGGCGTCGCCCCCGGCGATCCGCCCCATCGCGGCGATGATGCGGTCGAGCGGCCGGGCGATGCCGCGCATCACGAAGGCGATGCCGCAGAGCGCGCAGAGCAGGGCGCCGGCGCAGACCGCCACCGTGAGCCGCAGGGCGGAGTCGTAGCTGAGGGCGGCGTCGGCGGAGGCGGCGTCGCCGCCCCGGTCGTTCAGGGCGGAATCCGCGTCGAGCACCTTCAAGGCCGCGTCCAACGGCATCCGCGAGCGGTCGAAGGCGGCGACCATGCGTGCCCTGTCGCCGTCCCGCGCGGCGGCGACGAGCTGGCTGCGCAGGTCGAGATAGGCGGCCCACTGCCCCTTGAAGCCGTCCCACAGGGCGGCCTCCTCCGGGCTCGAGATCAGCGGCTCGTAGGACGTCACAGCCTTCGCGATCGCCGCGAGGCGGGTGGCGCCGACCGCGTCGAGCTCCGCCGGCGGCTCGGCCGCCAGGACGTAGCGCGCGTCGACGAGGCGGAGGCGGGCGGTGGCGTATTTCAATTCGCCGATCCAGCGCACGCTCGGCAGCCAGTTCGTCGCGATCTCGGTCGCGCTGGCGTTGACGGCGCGCAGCTTGGAGGCGGCGAACAGGCCCTGCCCGGCGATGCTGACGGTGAGGATGCCGATGACGCCGATCAGCGCGGCCTTGATGGTCAACCGCATGATGGGACGGTCCTCGGATTGTGCGACTCAGGTCATCCTAATGCGAAGGACTTAAATGACGCTGAATTCGAGCACGCGCAGGTGTTTGTCCTCGCTTCCTGGAAGATCTAAATCCAGGAGTGAAATAGAGGACGATAGCTCAACTGCTGGTGTACAATCTTCCGGGCTGCAAGACTGCCGCGATCGCGACCGCCGCCCATCTCAGGCGCGTCGCAGGCGCAGCCCGAACAGGTGGAGCAGGCCCGCGAGCAGGCCGCCGTAGATCGCCGCGCCGACGATCCCGAGGAGCGCCAGCACCGCGATCTCGCGGCCGCGCGGCAGGGCGGGCACGACGGATTCCGCCAGCGGCAGGCCGTAGACCGCCACCAGCGCCAGGCCGGCGCAGGCGAGCGCGACGCCGAGCACCGTGAGGCCGAGCGTGCGCCCCGGCGCGGTCCAGCCGCGGCGCCAGGCGAGGGCGACGAGCAGCGCGAGATTGACCCACTGGCTGATCGCGGTGGCGAGCGCGAGCCCGGCGACGCCGTAGGGGCCAGTGAGCCAGAGCTTGAGCACGACGTTGACGGCGATGGCGGTGAGCGAGGCCCAGAGCGGCGTCCGCGTGTCCTGCCGGCTGTAGAAGCTCGCCACCGCCGAGCGCACCAGCACCACCGCAGGCAGCGCCAGCCCGTAGGCGGCCAGCACCGAGGCGGCCCGCGCGGCATCCTCGGCCGAGAAGGCGCCGCGCTGGAACAGGGCGGCCATGGTCAGGCCGGGCAGCGTCAGGAAGGCCACCGTGAACGGGGCCGAGAGCGCGAGCGAGAATCCGGCGGCGCGGTTCTGGGCGGCGTGCGCCCCGGCGACGTCGCCGGCCGCGATCCGCCGGCTCATCTCCGGCAGCAGCACCGTGCCGGCGGCGATGGCGATGACGCCGAAGGGCAGCTGGTAGAGCCGGTCGGCGTACCACAGGGCCGAGACCGCGCCGGTCGGCAGCCAGCTCGCGATGATGGTGTCGGCAAACGTCGCGATCTGGAACCCGGCCGCGCCGATCACCGCCGGCCCGAGCACGGTGAAGAACCGGCGCATCGCCGGATCACGGACGGCCGGCGCGGTGAGCCGCGGCGCGACGCCGGCCCGCCGGCAGGCCCACCACAGCAGCGCGAACTGGAGCACGCCCGAGACCGCGACGCCCCAGGCGGCGGCGTGCGCCGCGTCGGGGAACAGGAAGGCCAGCGCGAACGCCGCCAGCATCGCGAGGTTCAGCAGCACCGGCGCGCCCGCCGCCACGGCGAAGCGGCGCTGCGCGTTCAGCACGCCGGAGAGCAGCGTCACCAGCGTCATGAACAGCAGGTAGGGGAAGGTGATGCGGGTGAGCGCCACCGCGAGGTCGAAGCGCTGCGGATCCTGCGAGAAGCCCGGCGCCAGCGCCCGCACCACCCACGGCATCAGCGGCAGCGCGAGCGCCAGCAGCGCGATCTGCACCGCCAGCATCAGCGTGAAGATCCGGTCGGCGAAACGCTGCGCCGCGCCGTCCGCGCCGGCCTCCGACAGCCCGGCATAGGCCGGCACGAAGGCGGTGTTGAACGCGCCCTCGCCGAAGATCGCGCGGAAATGGTTCGGCAGGCGGAAGGCGACGACGAAGGCGTCGGCCATCGGCCCGGCCCCCATCACCGCCGCCATCACCACATCGCGGCCGAAGCCCGTGACCCGCGACACCAGCGTCCAGCCCCCGACGGAGAGGATCGCGCGGATCACCGGTTCGTCCCGAATGCGAGTGCCGTCACGCCGCCCACCGTTGCTGAAGCCCGGCGGAGGCTTACGGTCGCGGCCGCCGGCAACGCAAGCGTGCGGCCGCTAGGGCCCCGTCACGCCAGGGTCTCGCCGCGGATCGGCAGGCGGCGGTGGCGCTGGCCGGTGGCGTGGTAGACCGCGTTGGCGATCGCCGCGTTGACGCCGATGATGCCGAGCTCGCCCAAGCCTTTCAGGCCGAGCGGGTTCACCTTCCGGTCCTCGTCGGGGACGAACAGGACCTCGATCTCGGGCGTGTCGGCCGCGGTGGGGACGAGGTATTCGGCGAGATCCGCGTTGCGGTAGTGGCCGCGGTCGAGCACGGTCTCCTCCAGCAGGGCCGAGCCGAGGCCCCAGATCATGCCGCCGGCGAGCTGGCTGCGGGCGGTCAGCGGGTTGAGGATGCGCCCGGCCGCGAACGCCCCGAGCAGGCGCGAAACCCGGATCTCCCCGGTCTCGGCGTGGACGCGGACCTCGGCGAACTGCGCGCCGAAGGCCCAGGACAGGTGCTCGCCGCCGCTGCTGAGGGTGATGTGGCCGGCCCGCAGCGCGTCGAGGCTCTTCGCGCCGCCGCCCTCGGGGACGAACTCGGCCAGGGTCTCGATCCCGGCGGGGTCGAGCCGGGCGACCGCCTCGTCGAGCGCCACGCCGCCCCCGTCGGCCCGCGCCAGCCGTCGGCCGACGAGGCGCAGGCGCGCGGGGTCGGCGCCGGCCAGCGGCGCGCCGGCGGCGGTGCAGGCGGCGGCCAGCCGCGCGCGCAGCTGCTCGCAGGCGAGCGCCAGGGTGTTGAGCAGGCTCGTCGTGGTCGAGGAGCCGCCCGAGATGCCGGCCGGGGGCAGCGCGGTGTCGCCGAGCCGCACCGTCACCGCCGCGATCGGCACGCCGAGCCCGTCGGCCGCGGCCATCGCCAGCAGCGTGGTGATGCCGTTGCCGATCTCGTGGTGCGCGGTCTCGACGGCGACGCGGCCGTCGGGTCGAAGCGCGACGCGCATCGTCGCGGGGGCGATCTTCACCGGCCGCACCGAGGTGGCGCAGCCGAGCCCGACCCGCCAGGCCCCGTCCCGCATCGCGCCGGGGCGGGGGATGCGGCGCGACCAACCGAAGGCCTCGGCGCCGGCATCGAAGCAGGCCATCAGCGGACGCGACGAGAACGGCTTGCCCGAGACCGGGTCGGTCACGGTGTCGTTGCGCCGGCGCAGCGCGATCGGGTCGAGGCCGAGCGCCCAGGCCATCTCGTCGACCGCGCTCTCCAGGGCGAACAGGTAGGGCACCTCGGGCGGCGCCCGCATCGGGCCGGGCGTGTTGCGGTCGACCCGCACGGCGCGCTCGTCGGTGCGGATGTCGGGGCAGGCGTAGAGGCTCGCGGTCACGTCGGTGCCCTCCATCGCGAAGGCGTCGAAGCGCGAGGTCGTCATCGCCGCCTCGTGCACCAGGGCGGTGAAGCGCCCGGTGCGGTCGGCGCCCAGGCGGAGGTCGTGGCGCGTCTCCGGGCGGTGGTTCGCGATGGTGAAGCCCTGCCGCCGGGTCGGCACCAGCGCGACCGGGCGGCCGAGGTCGCGGGCGGCGAGGGCGACCAGCGCCGTGTGCTGCGACAGCGCGAGCTTCGAGCCGAAATGGCCGCCGATCGGCCCCGACACGACGCGGATGTCGGCCGGGTCCATGCCGAGCTGCGCGGCGAGCCCGTGCTGCAGCGCGCCGACGTAGCGCGAGGGCTCGTGCACGGTGAGCCGGCCGCCGTCCCAGGCGCAGGCGGTGGTGAACAGCTCCATCGGGTTGTGGTGCTGCACCGGCGTCTCGTAGCGCGCCGCGATCCGCATATCGGCCCGGGCGAGCGCGGCGTCGGCATCGCCCCGGCGTGGATCCGCGTGCTCGGGCTTCAGGTCGGCCAGCCGCACGGTCTCGGCGCCGGCCTCGTCGAAGGTGGCCGCGAACGGCGCCTCCGCGTAGGCGACGCGGACGCGGGCGGCGGCCTCCTCGGCCGCGCCCTGCGTCTCGGCGACGACGAGGGCGACGATCTGGCCGGCATAGGCGACCTCGTCCGAGCCGAGCGGCAGGTGCGCGCTGTTGGCGTAGCCGCCGGCCATCAGGTGCTTCACCGGCGCGATCCGCCCGGCGAGGTCGCGATGGGTGAAGATCCGCAGGCAGCCCGGCGTCGCCGCGGCGGCGGCCAGGTCGAAGCCGCGGATGCGCCCGCGCACGATCGTGCTGGTGACGAGCGCGGCGTGGGCGCGCCCCGGCAGCGCGACGTCGGAGGAGAACCGCGCCCGGCCCGTCACCTTGGCCGGGCCGTCGACCCGCACCTGCGGGCGCCCGAGCAGGCCTTCCTCAGCACCGGCCTGGGCCGGGTCGGCGATCGGGTGGTCCATCGGCGCGCTCCACTTCGCTTCGGTCCGGGACCGGTCGAGGGGGGAGGTGTGCCTCGCTCTCCGCGCGGCAAGGTTTTGGGGCGGGCCCGCGGCGATCCGCGCTCAGGTCGCGGCGCGGTCGCGCGGCAGCAGCTTCTGGATGACGTTCCAGTACGAGACCGGCACGAGGCGCTCGATCAGCGCGATCAGCTTGGCGTCCGAGCCGACGAGCACCCGGCCCTGCCGGCGCTCCACCGCCGCCAGGATGATCTCGGCCGCCCGCTCCGGGGCGAGCTTCAGCATCCTGTTGGCGGCGGCCCGGCCGCGGGCGGCCTCCTCGGCGGTCATGTGCGCGGGCAGGCGGGCGCTGTCGGCGACCGAGGTGGCGACGCCGCCCGGATGCACCACGGTGACGCCGATCGCGGTGCCGGCGAGCTCGTGCCGCAGCGCCTGCGAGAAGCCGCGCACCGCGAACTTGCTCGCGGAATAGGCGGTCTGGCCCGGCGGCGCGATCAGCCCGTAGAGGCTCGACAGGTTGACGATCCGCGCTTCCGGCTGCGCCCGCAGCAGCGGCAGGAAGGCGCGGGTCATCCGCACCACGCCCCAGAAGTTGATCTCGAACAGCCATTCGAAATCGGCCTCCGTCACGTCCTCGAAGGTGCCGCCGAGCGCCACGCCGGCATTGTTGATCAGCACGTCGAGGCCCCCATGGGCCGCCTCGACCGCGGCCGGCAGCGCGGCGATGGCGTCGCGGTCGGCGACGTCGAGGGGGTGGCGGCTGATGCGGACCCGGTTCGTCGCGATCAGCCGCTCGGTCTCCTCCAGCCCGGCGACGTTGCGGTCGGCCAGCGCCAGGTTGCAGCCGCGCGCGGCCAGCCCCACCGCCAGCGCACGGCCGATGCCGCTCGCCGCGCCGGTGATCAGGGCCGTGCGGTTCTCGAGGTTCCAGTTCGGCATGGGGGCTCGCTGCATGTTTGGTGGATGAAACGCGCGGTCCACTTCCCCTCCCCCTCTGCGGGGGAGGGTGGCCCGCGAAGTGGGTCGGGAGAGAGGAGCGGCGGTTCCGGAAAGGGGGCTCCCCTCTCCCGACCCTCGCTGACGCGAGGCCCACCCTCCCCCGCAAGGGGGGAAGGGAAACCGGCCTTATCCGTCGAGGCATGTTCGTTCCTCGAAGTGGAGGCACCCTTCGGCCGCTGCACGGCGGCGATGCTGGATCGGCTGGCGGAGGTCGCGGACGGGCTCGGCATCGACGAGGTCCGCGTCTCGCCGACGCGCGGCTTCGTGCTGCCGATGCGTGGCGTGCCGTCACATCGCCGCGGCGAGGCCCTTGCCGACCTCGCCGCCGCCGGCTTCGTCACCGCACCGGACGATCCGCGCCGGGCGGTGGCGACCTGCCCCGGCGCGCCGGCCTGCGCCTCGGGCTCGACGCCGACGGGCGCGGATGCCGCACGGCTCGCCGAGGCGTTCCGGCCGTTCGCCGCGAGCGGGATGACCGCGCACGTCTCCGGCTGCACCAAGGGCTGCGCCCATCCGGCCCGCGCCGACCTGACGCTGGTCGCCCGCAACGGACGCTACGGCGTCGTCCTCGACGGCTCGCCCGGCGATGCGCCGGCTCTGGAACTGACTTTCGACGCGGCGCTGGAGCGCGTATGGAGGGCGAAATCCGGTACGCTGGCACAGGCGTTCGGCCCCTCCCCCTCCCCTCGGCAAGCCTTCGCCGAGCCAGCCATCGGGACCACGATATGAGCGCCCGCCACGAATACCTGCGCGACGGCGGCGCGATCTACGCCCGGTCCTTCGCGATGATCCGTGCCGAGGCCGACCTCGCGCGCTGGTCCGGTGCGGCCGAGCGCGTGGTCGTGCGGATGATCCACGCCTGCGGCATGACCGACCTGCCGGCCGACGTGGAGATGTCCGAGACTTTCGCCCAGGCCGGCGAGGCGGCTCTGCGCGCCGGCGCGCCGATCCTGTGCGACGTGCGGATGGTCGCCGACGGCTGCACCCGCGCCCGGCTCCCGGCCGAGAACCGCGTGATCTGCACGCTGACCGACCCGCGCGTGCCGGCGATGGCGGCCGAGATGGGCACCACGCGCTCGGCCGCCGCGATGGAGCTGTGGCGCGAGCACCTGCCCGGCAGCGTCGTGGCGGTGGGCAACGCGCCGACCTCGCTGTTCCGCCTGCTCGAATTGCTCGACGAGGGCGTCGCGCCGCCGGCGGCGGTGATCGGCATCCCGGTCGGCTTCATCGGCGCGGCCGAATCGAAGGAGGCGCTCGCGCGCGACGGGCGCGTGCCGTTCGTCGTCGTGCACGGGCGGCGCGGCGGCAGCGCCATGGCCGCGGCGGCCGTCAACGCGCTCGCCAACGAGATCGAGTGATGGACTCGGCCGAGAACCGCTTCGCGGAGGAGCCTGCCGAGCAGCCGGACAGGCCGATCGCGGGCGTCACCGGCACGCTGTTCGGCGTCGGCATGGGGCCGGGCGACCCGGACTACCTCACCGTTCGCGCGATGCGGGTGCTCGAGCGCGCGCCGGTGCTGGTCCACTTCTGCAAGAAGGGCCGGCGCGGCAACGCCCGCACCATCGCCGATGCCGTGCTCCCGCCGGACGCGACCCGCGAGTTCCCGCTGGCCTACCCCTACACCACAGAGCTCCACCCCGATCACCCGGACTACGTCGCGGCACTCGCCGCCTTCTACGACGACGCGGCCGGGCAGCTCGCCGACCACCTCGGCGCCGGTCGCGACGTGGCGATCCTGTCGGAAGGTGACCCGTTTTTCTACGGCTCGTTCATGCATCTGTGGCGGCGGCTCAAGGACCGCTTCCCGGTCGAGGTCGTGCCCGGCGTCACCGGCATGTCCGGCTGCTGGACCAGGGCCGGGACGCCGATCACCTGGGGCGACGACGTGCTCACGATCCTGCCCGCGACGCTGCCGGCCGCCGACCTCGCAGCCCGCCTCGCCACGACCGACGCCGCCGTGGTCATGAAGCTCGGCCGGCACCTGCCGAAGGTCCGCGCCGCCCTGCACGAGGCCGGCCTTCTGGCACGTGCGGTCTACGTCGAGCGCGGGACCATGGCCGGCGAGCACGTCGTGCCGCTGGCCGACAAGCCGGACGACGCAGCCCCGTACTTCTCGATGGTGCTGGTGCCGGGCGAAGGCCGCCGGCCGTGAGCGGAAGCCTCGCGGTCATCGGCCTCGGGCCGGGCGATGCCGGGTTGCTCACCGCCTCGGCGCAGGCCGCGCTCGATGCGGCCGAGGACCTGATCGGCTACATTCCCTACGTCTCGCGCGTGCCGGATCGGCCCGGCCTGACGCGGCACGCCAGCGACAACCGCGTCGAGGTCGACCGCGCCCGCCATGCGCTGGAGCTCGCAGTCTCCGGCCGGCGGGTGGCCGTGGTCTCTGGCGGCGATCCCGGCGTGTTCGCGATGGCGGCGGCGGTCTTCGAGGCGGTGGAGCACGGCGATCCGGCCTGGCGCCACCTCGCGATCACCGTCGAGCCGGGCATCACCGCGATGCTGGCGGCCGCCGCGCGCCTCGGCGCGCCGCTCGGCGGCGATTTCTGCGCGCTCTCGCTCTCGGACAATCTCAAACCGTGGGAGGTGATCACGGCGCGGCTCGACGCGGTGCTGCGCGCCGACTTCGTGGTCTCGCTCTACAACCCGATCTCGTCGGCGCGGCCCTGGCAGCTCGGCAAGGCCCTCGGGATCGCCGCCGAGATCCGCAACCCCGACACGCCGGTGATCTTCGCCCGGGCCGTCACCCGGCCCGACGAGGCGATCCGCGTGATGACGCTGGCCGAGGCCCGCGACGCGACCGCCGACATGGCGACGATGGTCATCATCGGTGCCTCGACCACCCGGCTGATCGAGCGCGGGCCGGGCGAGCGGCCGTTCGTCTACACGCCGCGCAGCGTCGCATGATCGCGGCCCGCGCCGACGAGCCGCTCGACGGCCGCGGCGGCATCGGCGACCGCGTCGACCATCGGCTTCCACGGCTGGCGGACGATCACCACAGGCAAGCCGAGTGTCCGCGCAGCGGCGATCTTTCCGTAGGTCGCCGCCCCCCCGGCATTCTTCGTGACGAGCACGTCGACCGACGCGTCGCGCATCAGCACGATCTCGGCGGCGGCGTCGAACGGTCCGCGCGCGCGGATCGCCGTGAGGCGCGGGACCGGCAGCGCATCCCCGAGCGGCTCGATCGTGCGCACGACGTAGTCGTGCTGCGGCGCGGCCGCGAAGGCCGCGACTTCCATGCGGCCGACCGTGAGGAAGACGCGGCGCGGAACGTCCCCCAGCGCCGCGACGCAACCGGCCACGGTGTCGACCTCGGTCCAGGCGTCTCCAGGCTTCCGCGTCCAGGCCGGGCGGCGGATCGCCAGGAGCGGGACGCCGGCAGCTTCCGCGGCCCCATAAGCGTTCCTACCGATGCGTGCGGCGAAAGGGTGGGTGGCATCGACAAGCCGGTCGATCGCCTGCTCGCGCAGGTAGCAAGCCAAGCCCTCCGGGCCGCCGAATCCGCCGATGCGGGTTGGAACCACGTCGACGACCGGCGCCGCGGTGCGCCCGGCCAGCGACAACGTGACGGAGAGGCCGGAATGGGGGAGAAGGCCGCGGACGAGGGCGCTGGCCTCCGTCGTGCCCCCGAGGATGAGGATCCGCATGGCCGCCTTGTCCGATAGGCCCGAACCGGTGTCGATGCCCGATCCCTGGCTCGCGATCGTCGGCATCGGCGAGGACGGCCGCGACGGGCTCTCCCCCGCCGCCGGCGCGGCGCTCGACGGCGCCCGCGTGGTCTATGGCGGCCGTCGTCACCTCGCGCTCGCCGGCCCGCTCGACGCGGAGCTGCGCATCTGGCCGAGCCCGATCTCCGACGCCTACCCTGAAATCCTGGCGCGGCGCGGGACGCCGACCTGCCTGCTCGCGACCGGCGACCCGTTCCACTACGGCATCGGCGCCGAGATCGCCCGGATCGTGCCGGCCGCCGAGATTCGGGCGTTTCCGCAGCCCTCGGCCTTCAGCCTCGCCTGCGCCCGCCTCGGCTGGCCGCTCGCCGAGTGCGCCTGCCTGACGCTGCACGGGCGGGCGCTCGCGCAGATCGTCCGCCACCTGCAGCCGAACGCCCGCCTGCTGGTGCTGTCCTGGGACGGCACGACGCCGGCGGCGGTCGCCGCGCTGATGACCGAGCGCGGTTTCGGCGCATCGCCGATCACCGTATGCGAGGCGATGGGCGGCCCGCGCGAGACCGTTCGGACCCGATGCGCGCGCGATTTCGACCTCGGCGACGTCGACGCCCTGAACACCCTGGCGATCGAGGTGGTGGGCGAGCCCGGCTGCCGGCCGGTCGGCCTCGCCCCGGGGCTCGACGATGCGTGGTTCGAGAACGACGGCCAGCTGACCAAGGCCGAGATCCGCGCGGTGACGCTGGCGGCGCTCCGCCCGCTCGCCGGCCAGCTGCTGTGGGACGTCGGCGCCGGCGCCGGCTCGATCGGCATCGAGTGGATGCTGCGCCATCCCGCGATGCGGGCGACCGCGATCGAAGCCCATCCGTCTCGCGTCGAGCGGATCGCCCGCAACGCGCAGACCCTCGGCGCCCCCGGGCTGACCATCGTCCACGGGGTGGCGCCGGATGCGCTGACCGGGTTGCCGGCGCCGGATGCGATCTTCATCGGCGGCGGCGTCTCCGCGCCGGGCGTTCTGCCGGCGGCGCTCGGCGGCCTGCGGTCGGGCGGCCGGATCGTCGCCAACGCGGTGACGCTGGAGGCCGAGGCGGTGCTGCTCGCCGCCTTCTCGACCCGGGGCGGAACGCTGCGGCGCCTGTCGATCGCCCGCGCCGATCCGGTCGGCGGGCTGCACGGCTGGCGTGCGGCGATGCCGGTGACGCAATGGGCCTGGACCAAGCCGTGACCGGGACCCGCCTCGTCGCCGGCATCGGCTTCCGCCACGGCGTGCCCCCCGACGCGATCGTCGCGCTGATCCGGCGGGCGATCGCGCAGGCGGCGTGCGAGGGGGCGCTCGTCGCGATCGCCACCGCCGCCGACCGAGCCGATGAGCCGGCGATCCGGGACGCCGCCGGCGCGTTCGGCCTGACGCCCGTCGCCGTCGATGCCGAAGCGCTTCGCACGGTCGACCCGCGCGTGCCGACGCGCTCGGCCCGGATCGAGCGATCGCGCGGCGTCGGCTCGCTCGCCGAGGCGGCGGCGCTCGCCGTCGCCGGCGAAACCGGACGCCTGATCCTCGTCCGCATCGACGACGGACGCGCCACCTGCGCGCTCGCGGCGCTGGGCCTAGCGAGCGACGAGGCGATGCGCGAGGCCGATGAGGCCCGCGCCCTCTACCGTCCCCCCTCTGCGGGGGTAGGGAAGGAAGCGGGCGCCGTTAGCCGATCGAAGACTCCCATATCCCAGCGCGCCCGAGCGGCGCAGATCGTGACCGCATGACCGTCCATTTCATCGGCGCCGGGCCGGGCGCTCCCGACCTCATCACCGTGCGCGGGCGCGACCGGATCGCGGCCTGTCCGGTCTGCCTCTATGCCGGCTCCCTGGTCGCGCCGGATATCCTCGGCTGGTGCCCCCCGGGCGCGCGGATCGTCGACACCGCGCCGCTCGACCTCGACGCGATCGTCGCGGAGATCGAGGCGGCGCATGCCCGCGGCGAGGACGTGGCCCGGCTGCATTCCGGCGACCTGTCGATCTGGAGCGCGCTCGCCGAGCAGATGCGGCGGCTCGACCGGATCGGGATCGCCTACACCGTCACGCCGGGCGTCCCGGCCTTCTCCGCGGCGGCGGCCCTGCTGAAGCGCGAGCTGACCGTGCCGGGCGTGGCGCAGTCGGTCGTCCTCACCCGCACCTCCGGGCGGGCGAGCGCGATGCCGGAGCGCGAGACGCTGGCCGGCTTCGCCGCCACCGGCGCGACGCTGGCGCTGCACCTCTCGATCCACATCCTGGACAAGGTCGTCGCCGAGCTCGTGCCGTTCTACGGCGCGCCCTGCCCGGCCGCCGTGGTGTTCCGCGCCTCCTGGCCGGACGAGCGGGTGATCACCGGAACGCTGGCGACGATCGCGGGGCAGGTCGCCGGATCCGGGATCGAGCGCACGGCGCTGATCCTGGTCGGGCCGGCGCTCGGCGCCGAGGATTTTCGCGAGAGCGCGCTCTACGCGGCCGACTACGACCGCCGGTTCCGGCCCGGCGGGGCGGTCGGCAGCACGGGCATCGACAACGAGGACGCGAACGCATGAGCGTTCCCGGCATCCTCGTCGCCGCGCCGCGGTCGAGTTCCGGCAAGACCACGGTGACGCTCGCGCTCATGCGCGCGCTCGCCCGTCGCGGCTTGCGCGTCCGCGGGGTCAAGTGCGGGCCCGATTACATCGACCCGGCCTTCCACGAGGCGGCGACCGGCTTTCCGAGCGTCAACCTCGACAGCTTCGCGATGGGCCCTGCCCTCCTCGACGCGGTCGCCGGGTTCGCCGTGCGGGACGCCGACATCGTCGTGGCGGAAGGATCGATGGGCCTGTTCGACGGCATTCGCGCCGGCGAGGGCCGCACCGGCGCGAATGCCGACATCGCCGCCCGCTACGGCTGGCCCGTGCTGCTGGTGCTCGACGTGTCGGGGGCGGCGCAGTCCGCGGCGGCGATCGCACTCGGCTGCTCGCTCTACGATGCGCGCGTCAGAATCGCGGGCGTGGTGCTGAACAAGGTCGCCAGCGCCCGCCATCGCCGCCTCGTCGAAGCCGGGCTCGCCCGCGTCGGGATCCCGGTCCTCGGCGCGCTGATGCGGGATGCGTCGCTGGTCCTGCCGGAGCGCCATCTCGGCCTCGTGCAGGCGCGGGAGACCTCCGACCTCGACGCCCGTCTGGACCGCCTCGGCGACCTCGCCGTCGAAGGTCTCGATTGCGATGCGATCCTGGCTGCGGCCGGCGGCGCGGTTCCCGCCGGCGCGGGCGCCCTCCCCCGCCCGCCGGGGCAGCGCATCGCGGTGGCGGCCGATGCCGCGTTCAGCTTCCTCTATCCGCACCAGGCGGCAGGCTGGCGGGCGGCGGGCGCGGAGATCGTATCGTTCTCGCCGCTCGCCGACGAGGCACCGAGCCAGGGGTGCGACGTGTGCTGGCTGCCCGGCGGCTATCCCGAGCTCCATGCCGGCCGGATCGCCGCGGCGACGACCTTCCTCGGCGGCCTGCGCAGCTTTGCCGAGACACGGCCGGTGCACGGCGAGTGCGGCGGCTACATGGTTCTGGGCGAGAGCCTCGAGGATGCGGCCGGCATGCAGCATCCGATGGCCGGGCTTTTGCCGGTCGCGACCTCGTACAAGTCGCGCAAGTTGCATCTCGGGTATCGCGTCGCACACCCCATCGCCGATGGGCTTCTGGGGCGGGCGGGGCTGCGCCTTGTCGGCCACGAGTTCCACTACGCGAGCGAGTCGACCCCGCCGCCCTCCGAGGACGAAGCGTTCTGTCGGGTCGCCGACGCGGAAGGGACGGATCTCGGGTTTGCCGGGCATCGGCGCGGCCGCGTCACCGGCACGTTCTTCCACCTGATCGCGCTCGACGACTGACGGACGACGACGGTGGGCCGGCAGCGCTCAGCGATCGGAGACGAGCGCCGCCCCGATCGGGGGCGGACCGTCCCGGCTCACTCGGCGGCTTCGGCCTCGGCCGTGTCCGCCTGGCCATGGCCGAGCTTGGCCACCGTCCGCACGATCGCGAGCACGTCGCGGCGCATCTGGTCGTTCTCGATCAGCGCGTAGGCCCGCAGCAGCTCGATCGCGCCGTGGGCGCTGAGGAAGCCGAACACGTCCTCCTTCGGCGCCGCGCCCTCCTCCTTCTCCTCGAAGAAGGCTGAGACCGGAACCTCGAGCAGGCGCGCGATCTCGCGCAGGCGCCCCGCGCCGACGCGGTTCTGCCCCTTCTCGTACTTCTGGACCTGCTGGAAGGTGACGCCCACCGCCGTCCCGAGGGCCGTCTGGCTCAGCCCTCGCGCCTTGCGGAGCGCGGTGATGCGGAGACCGACGAGGCGGTCGACGTCGGTGGTCTGTTTGGGCATCATCGTCAGACACAATCCCATTTCGCGGTCGCGACCGGGTGGGTGACCGTCATCCTCGGACGGTCGACACGCCGACCGGGAGATTGACAGCCGGTTGCGGAGGCCGCCACCTACCTCGCGCCCGTCACGGTGCCGTGCCAACGTCTTGTCAGAGCGAAGGGATAGCCACCTGAGCGCCTCAACTGAAGACAACTAGGACACGAAATAAATCTGAATGCAAGCTTAGATCGATCAGATCGAGGCCTTGTCACGACGTTTGCGCTGCGACGCTACGAGCCTGCGCTAAAACTATAGTATGTTGGTTCGACAGGTGGCGTCGGCCTACCGAAGCGGTCCTCGGTACGAATTACGCAGATTCGGGCGTTGGAATCAGGGTGGTGGCGAGATCCCACCACATCATGGAGACATCGATGTTCATTGCGATGAATCGTTTCAAAGTGGTTAAGGAATCGACAACGGATTTCGAGCAGGTCTGGCTCGGCCGCGACAGTCATCTCGGCGAGATGCCGGGCTTCGTCGAGTTTCATCTTCTGCGCGGACCCGAGGCGGAAGATCACGTGCTCTACGCCTCGCACACGATCTGGCGCTCGAAGGCCGATTTCGAGGCCTGGACCCGCTCCGAGCAGTTCCGCAAGGCGCACGGCCGCGTGCCGACGACGAAGCCGCTCTATCTCGGCCACCCGCAATTCGAGGGCTTCGAGACGATCCAGACCGTCGGCGGGGCGAGTGGCGACGTCGCAGCGGCCTGATCACACGGCCTCGGCGTCCCGAAGGCGGGACGGCCGAGGTTCCTCCATCCCGGCCGCCGGCTCGGCTCCTCCGGCGTGATGCGAGCGGGGCGCGATCGGCGCTCCCGCGTCGAAAACGGTTCCGGCACGCTCGAAGCCGAAGCGCGGCGGGCCGCCGACGCATGGACGCCAAAGCGCGTCTTCGGCACGCATCGCTGCGTCCGGCCGCGTCGGCACGAGGGGCGCGCCTTCGACCCGCACCGGAACCGCCATCACTCGAACGTGAAGCTTGACCGTGAAGCCGTCGGGTCCGTGACGGCGTAGGACGGCCGCTGCGATTCGATTGCGCGTGATCGACGCGATCCTGACGAAACCGTCTCTCAGTAGTTTGCTCGCGTTGCGAGGCGCTGGTCGGACCCTTAAGGCCGAGTCATCTCGCGCAAGGTGACGGGTGTCGTGATCGCGGCCCTACGCTTGCTCCATAGTCCAAGAGTGCTCTTCTCGACGCGCGATCCGTGTCGTTTCGGGACACCGTCCGGTTCAGTTCGGAACATGGCGCGCCAGATGTTTCAAGATCGCCTGCCTGAGACTTTCCAGCCGCTGCCGACTTCGGCGGAGCGACGGCGCAATGTATGGACGGCGCTGCTCCCGCGTCGGAGCCGCGGCGCGTTCCGCATCGGCATCTCGGCCTCGGTGGCGATGACCGACATCCTGTCGATCGTCATCACGACGATGGTGGTCGAATACGGCTATTTCTTCCTTCTGAACGCCGAGATGATGCCGTTCTCGGCGAGCTGGGGCCTGCAGCTCTCCGGTCTGCTGGCGATCGTCATCGTCGCGACGTCCGCCCTGCGCGAGGAATACGCGATCGAGGCGATGCTGGCGCAGAAGGCGTCGCTGCAGAAGAGCGCGGCCCGGTGGGTCGTCGCCTGGGCTGCGGCGCTCGTGGTCGGCTTCATCACCAAGACGACGAATGAGGTCTCGCGCGTCGTCGCCCTTACCGTGTTCGTCTCGGGCCTGCCGGTCTTGATGCTGCCGCATGCGGCGATGATCGGGCTCGTGCGCCGCAGCGTGACGCCGGCGTCCGCCTCGGTGAGCCGCGTCCACCTCGTCGGCTTCGAGGACGACATCGCCCGCTTCTACGCCAGCAACGAGGCCGATTCGCTCGGCCTGCGCGTCGTCGGCACCAGCTATCTCCGCCGGGTCGACGCCCGCGCGGACGAGGCCACCCGCCATGCGCAGATGTCGGAGGATCTCGACCTCGCGGTCTCCGTGGTGCGGTTCCTGCGCCCCGACGACGTCTTCATCCTCGTGCCCTGGGCCGACACCGCCGAGGTGGAGCGCTGCATCGACGCGTTCCTGCGGGTGCCGGCGGCGCTGCACCTGCGCCCGGGTTCCGTGCTCGACCGCTTCCCCGACATGCAGGTGTCCCGGGTCGGCCGCCTCTCCGGCATCAACATCGGCCGCCGTCCGCTGAGCATGGCCGAGGTGCTGCTGAAGCGCCTCCTCGACGTGACGCTCGCCACGATCGCCCTCGTCGCGCTGAGCCCGCTGCTCGCGGCCATCGCCGTGGCGATCAAGCTCGACAGCCCCGGCCCGGTGTTCTTCCGGCAGAAGCGCTACGGCTTCAATCAGCAACCCTTCGGCGTGTTCAAGTTCCGCAGCATGAAGGCCGAGGCGGAGGCGGTGTTCAAGCAGGCCTCGCGCAACGATTCGCGCATCACCCGCATCGGTGCCTTCCTGCGCCGGTCCAACCTCGACGAGCTGCCGCAGATCCTGAACGTGCTGAAGGGCGAGATGTCGCTCGTCGGGCCGCGCCCGCACGCGCTCGCGCACGACCGCAGCTTCGAGCGGCGCATCGCCCTCTACGCGCGCCGACACAACGTCCGCCCCGGCATCACCGGCTGGGCGCAGGTCAACGGCCTGCGCGGCGAGACCCTGACCGACCTCGACATGGAGCGCCGGGTCAACCACGACCTGCACTACATCGACAACTGGTCGATCTGGTTCGACATCCAGATCATGTTCCAGACGGTGTTCTCGCGCCGCGCCTACCGCAACGCGTTCTGAGCCGGATTCCGCGAGCGACGTCCCGGGATCAGTGGGCGTCGTCGGCTTGCCGCCCGTGGCAGGCGCCGCACTCGCCCTCGACCTCGAGGATCCGGCTCGCCGGGCGGAACCCCGCCCGCTCCAGGGTGCGCCCGAGCCCGGCCTCGATCTCGGGCGAGGTGGTCTCGTCGATGCCGCCGCAGCTCCGGCAGATCAGGAACACCAGTCCCTCCCCCGCGCCGTGCTCGTGCGCGCAGGACACGAACGCGTTGCGGCTGGCGATGCGGTGGACGAGGCCGTTCTCGGTCAGGAAGTCGAGCGCGCGGTAGACCGAGACGGCGGCCACCCGGCGATCCGGCCCGCTCAGGCGCTCGGCGATGTCGTAGGCACCCATCGGCTTGCCCGTCTCCGCGACGGCCTGCAGCACGTCGTGCCGCAGCTTGGTGAAGTGCAGGCTCCTGTCGCGGCAGAGCTTCTCGGCACGCGCCATCGTCGCGGCGGCGTGCTCCGCGCCGCACGCCTCCCCTTCGTGCCCGACGTGATCGTGCATCCCGATCCTTGCGGCCGGGGCGCCCCGATTGAACGCCGCCGGTGTTACAGTGTATCACCACGGATTATAGGCCGCGCCACCGGTCCGGGCAACGGATCGGCCTTCGGCGCTCGCACACCCTCGACGAAGATCGTCCCCTTGAGACCCAGATCCCGCCCGCCGGCTTCCTCGGCCGCATCGCTGTTCCAGAGCGGCCTGGCGTTCCGCCTCGGCCTCGCCGCCGCGCTCGCCGCGCCGCTCTGGCTGGCGATCGCCTGGACGCTGGGCGCGTGACCGCGCGCACGCCTGTGGCCGCCGGCGACATCCGCCTCGACGGACTGACGCTCGGCTACGACCGGCATCCGGCGGTGCACCACCTCGACGGCACCATCCGCCGCGGCGACCTGCTGGCGCTGGTCGGCCCGAACGGCGCCGGCAAGTCGACCCTGCTGAAAGGGCTGATCGGCGAGATCCCCAGCCTCGACGGGCAGATCCACCGCGGCATGCCGGCCCGCACGCTGGCCTACCTGCCGCAGGCGGACGAGATCGACCGCAGCTTCCCCCTGAGCGTCCTCGATCTCGCCAGCATGGGCCTGTGGCGCCGGTCCGGCGCCTGGCGGAGCCTGCTCGGGCATCGAGGCGCCGTGCTGAAGGCGCTCGACGCCGTCGGGCTGTCCGGCTTCGAGGCGCGACCGATCGGCACCCTATCGGGCGGCCAGTTCCAGCGCGCGCTGTTCGCACGCCTGATCCTCCAGGACGCGCAGGTGCTCCTGCTCGACGAGCCGTTCACCGGAGTCGACGCGCGCACCACCGCCGACCTGATCGCGCTGATCCGCACGTGGCACGGCGAGGGCCGGACCATCGTCGCGGCGCTGCACGACCTGGCGCAGGTCCGTGCGTACTTCCCGAAGACGCTCCTGCTCGCGCGGGAGCCGGTCGCCTGGGGCGCGACGGCCTCGGTGCTGTCGCCGCAGAACCTCGCCCGCGCCACCCGCCTGTCCGAGGCCTGGGACGAGGACGCCGCCATCTGCGCCCACGACCATGCCCAAGTCGCCCCGGCACCCGACGGGTCCGGGCACGACGATGGGCACGATCACACGCACGGGCATCACCATCGCCCGGCCCCACCCGAGCAGCACGAGACCGCGGCGTGATCGATCCCTTCGCGCCGTTCGTCGAGTTCGGCTTCATGCGCCGGGCGTTGGTCGGCTGCCTCGCGCTGTCGATCTCGGCGCCGCCGGTCGGCGTGTTCCTGATGCTCCGACGCATGAGCCTGATGAGCGAGGCGATGAGCCATGCCATCCTGCCCGGCGCCGCCGTCGGCTTCCTGGTGGCGGGCCTGTCGCTGCCGGCGATGACGCTGGGCGGGCTCGTCGCGGGGCTCGCGGTCGCCCTGCTCGCCGGCCTCGTCACCCGCTCGACCGTGATCCGCGAGGATGCGAGCCTCGCCGCATTCTACCTGATCTCGCTCGCCGCCGGCGTGCTGCTGGTGTCGATGCGCGGCTCGCAGATCGACCTGCTGCACATCCTGTTCGGCACGGTGCTGGCGCTCGACGACCCGGCGTTGCTGCTGCTCGGCGGCATCGCGACGGCGACCCTGTTCGGCCTCGCGCTGATCTACCGCCCGCTGGTGATGGAATGCGTCGATCCGCTGTTCCTGCGCACGGTGAGCCGCGGCGGCGGCCCGGTGCACTACGCCTTCCTCGGCCTCGTGGTGATGAACCTCGTCGGCGGGTTCCAGGCGCTCGGCACCCTGCTCGCGGTGGGGCTGATGCTGCTTCCGGCGATCGCCGCCCGGTTCTGGGCGCGCGGGCTCGGCACGCTGATCCCGGCCTCGATGCTGATCGCGGTGGTGGCGAGCTTCTCGGGCCTGAGCCTGTCCTACCATCTCGACCTGCCGACCGGGCCGGCGATCGTGCTGGCGGCCGGCGCGCTCTATCTCGTGTCGATGCTGGCGGGCCCGCGCGGAGGGCTGCTCTACCGCTTGGTGAAGCCGCGGCATCTCGAGGCGTGAGCCGGAGCCGCTCGATCGCGGTTCAGAGGTGGAACAGGCTCATGATCCCGGCGACGATCGCGTAGGCGAAGCCGGCATTGAGCAGCACGCCCAGGCTCCCGATCCCGAGACCGACCAGCACCAGGATGCCGTCGCGCTCGACCAGCCCGAGGCCGACGAGGCAGACGGCGAGCCCGAGCGGGATCTGGCCGATCACCGGCGCGGCGACGATCAGCGCCAGCGACAGCGTCAGCAGGGCGATGCCCATGCCGCGCATGCCGAGCGCCGTCTCGAACACGCTGAGCCGTGGCCGCGACCAGCGCTCCAGCCGCCGCAGCACCGGCACGGCGCGCTTGACGGCCCGCTCGACGTCCTTCCGGGCGACCGATCGTCCCAGCAGCGCCTTCGGCAGCCAGGGCGACGACTTGCCGATCGCGATCTGCACGGCCACGAGCAGCAGCAGCAGGCCGCAGACCAGGGGGATCGGCGGCGGCATCGGCAGGCAGTTCGGCAGGCCGAGCAGCACCACGAGCAGCGCGAAGGCACGGTCCCGCAGCACCGCGACGATGTCGCCGACGGTCAGGCGGTCTCCCTCTTGGCTGGCGAGAACCGTGAGGACGTCGGACGTTCGGGCACCGGAATACAAAACGTGGCCGCAGGTTGCTGTCCCGGCGCGGGCTCTAGCCGAGTTCGGCACCGCCGCCAAGCATGAGCCTCGCCCCCGCCCCGGCGGCGCACCGTCCGCGGGAAACCGACAAGCCTGGAAGCTTCAGAAAGGACATATTTCCTTCAGGTTGGCTAGACGATTCATGCGTAACTTGAAGTTACATACTCAGAGTTGCGGTCGATTGTTTCACGGCCAAATGGTGGAAAAATCGACGACCGTCTTTGAAACTGTCGCGACATCTCTCCTGAATCGCCCCATGTTGCGAGCCTTCGAGATATAAGATTTTCATCTTGTATTAGGAGTCATCGGCTTGGCACGGCTCGCGTCCCCGCACCGAAGGCGCCGTCTCGCGGCGGCGGTCGCGTGCCTACTCTGCACCGTTCCAACCGCATCCCCCACGGCTCGGGCCGGCGATCTCGACACCCTGGTGTTCGGCAGCCTGGATGCCGGCGCCGCGAATTTCCTGTCCATCGGCGCCAAGATCGCGCTGGACAAGCTCGACCGGCCGGGTTTCGTCGCGCTCGCCAGCCTCGGCGGCGGGCGCCGCAACGAGATGGCGTGCGGCTGCGATTCGTGGGGCAGCGCTCGCCTATCGCGCTACACCGTGCTCGGCGCGGCGCTGGCGGGCTATCAGTGGTTCCCGGATTGGGGCGTCGTCGCGCTCTATGCCGGGCCGGAGGGTGCGTACGAAGCCCTAACGGACGGGCGCAGCGTGGCGACGCTTCCGATGCGTTGGGGCCTTCGCCTGCACGGCGAGGTCTGGGCGCGCCCGACCGACGAGAGCCTGGTTCAGGCGACCCTGGTCCTGGGCTCGGCGCGCGATTCGGCCTGGTCCCGGATCGCCCTCGGCTATCGCGCCTGGGGCTTCTACCTCGGCCCCGAAGTCAGCCTCTACGCCGACCGGACCGGCTATACGAAGTGGAATTTCGGCGCCCACGCCACCGATTTCGCAGTCGGCAGCTACAGTTTTCGCGTGTCGGGCGGCGTACAGGTCGAGAGTACCGAAAGGCGGCCGAGCCCGTACCTCGCGTTGTCGGTCTGGACGCCGTGGTGAGCGATGCTCGACCCATCCGCGGCTGGCCGAACCATGCTACGATTGCCAGCAGCAGACGCAGCGGAAACGCGACGTCGTTCGGTTGGTGATCGTATGGACGCAATCAGCATCTTCGACGCAGAAAGTTCGCTCGGCTCACTTCTCGATGCGCTCGAGGCTGGCCAGGACGTGCTCGTCCTGCGCGACGGCAAACCCGTCGCACGGCTCGTCCCGCCGACCCGTGAGGATACCACGGCCCTGACGGTTGGCGGGCTGCGCGCGTTGCGCGATCGCATCGCCGCCCGCGGTGAAACGTTCAGCCCAGATGAGATAGAGATTTTTCGTAGCGAAGACCGCCGGTGAGCCTCTGCATCCTAGATGCGTCGATGGCCCTCGCTTGGGTCCTGCCGATCGAGAGCGATGCGAGCGATATTCTCGAACAGGTCGCGGCAAAAGGTGCGATCGTGCCTGGCCTCTGGGCTCTCGAGGTCGGGCACGTCCTTCTTACGGCTGAGCGGAAGCGCCGCATCGTAACGGCAGAGAGGACTCAGGCTCTCGAGCTTCTCGCAGCCCTACCGATCTCGATCGATACCGAGACCGCGCGACATGCCTGGTCGGCGACGATGACGCTCGCCGCCAAGCACGGGCTCTCGCTGTACGATGCGAGCTATCTCGAATTGGCGATTCGGTGTTCACGCCCCCTCGCCTCGCGCGATGCGAAGCTCCTTCGCGCCGCGTCCGCCTGCAGCGTTCCAGTTATCGTTTAATCTCGCCCGCCGGCGCATCGGCGCTCAGCCCATCGAGGAACGACGCCGCGTCCGCCGCGATCTCGGCCTTGCGCGCGGGCGGCATCGCGGCGAGCGTGCGATAGGGCATCGACAGGCGCGGGTTGCCTTCGAGGCGGCCGGCGTTGGCGATGAGGAAGTTCCAGTACAGGTAGTTGAACGGGCAGGCGTCCGGGCCGGCCTTCTTCGCGACGTCGTAGCGGCAGGCGGCGCAGTAATCGGACATCCGGTTGATGTAGGCACCGGAGGCCGCGTACGGCTTCGATCCCATCACGCCGCCGTCGGCCCACAGCACCATGCCGTGCACGTTCGGCAGCTCGACCCACTCGTAGGCGTCGGCGAAGACGATCAGGTACCATTCCTCGACCTGCGCCGGCGAAAGCCCCGCGAGCAGGGCGAAGTTGCCGGTGACCATCAGGCGCTGGATGTGGTGGGCATAGGCATGGGCCCGCGTCTCGGCGACGACCTGCGCGAGGCAGTTCATCTCCGTCTCGCCCGACCAGTAGAACCACGGCAGGTCGCGCTGCGCGTCGAGGGCGTTGGTCTCGGCATAGGCCGGCATCCGCGCCCAGTAGAGGCCGCGCACGTATTCGCGCCAGCCGAGGATCTGGCGGATGAAGCCCTCGACGCAGTGTAGCGGGGCCGCGCCCTCGCGATAGGCGCGCTCGGCGGCGCGGCAGACTTCCTCCGCGGTGAGCAGGCCGGCATTGAGCGGCGGCGAGATCAGCGCGTGGTAGAGGAACGGCGCGCCGGTCTTCATCGCGTCCTGGTAGTCGCCGAAGGTCGGCAGGCCGTCGGCGATGAAGTGCTTCAGGGCTTCGATCGCGTCGCGGCGGGTCACCGGCCAGCCGAAGCCGTCGAGGTCGCCGAAATGCCCGGCGAACGCCCGGGCGACGAGGTCGAGCACCGCGCGCGTCGTCGCGTCCGGCTCGAAGCGCAGGCGGCTCGGGACGGCATGGCCCCGCGGCAGCTTCTTGCGGTTGTCGGCGTCGAAGTTCCACTGGCCGCCGACGGGATCCTTGCCGTCCATCAGCAGGCCGGTGCGGCGGCGCATGCCGCGGTAGAACGTCTCCATACGCAGCGCCCGGCGGTCCCCGGCCCAGTCGGCGAAATCGCGGCGCGGGCACAGGAAGCGGTTGTCGTCGCGGATCTCGACCGGGACGGCGAGGTCGTCGCGCCACGCCTGCATCATCGACCAGACCCGCCATTCGCCGGGTTCGGTCACGACGACACGGTCCGGCGCGTGCCGGGCTACCGCGCGCGCGAGCTCACCGGTGAAGCTGCCGCTATTGCCGGGATCGTCGAGGCGGACGTAATCCACCGTGACGCCCTCGGCTTCGAGCTCCGCCGCGAAGTGGCGCATGGCCGAGAACAGGAAGGCGATCTTCTGCTTGTGATGGCGGACGTAGGTCGCCTCCGCCATCACCTCGACGATGAGCACCACGTCGGGCGCATCGAGATCGACGAGGCTCGACACGCGCCGGTTGAGCTGGTCGCCCAGCACGAAGCGCAGGGTCTTCCGCCCCGCGGTGTTCCGCGTTGCCAAGCGCCTCAGCCCTTGGTGCGCAGCATCGAGCGGCCGCCGTCGGCGCCGATGATCTGCCCGGTGATCCAGCCGGCCTCGGCCGAGACGAGGAAGGCGGCGAGCCCCGCGATGTCCTCCGGCGTGCCGAGGCGCTGCAGGGCATGCATCGCGGCGATGCCCTGGGCCAGGGTGGCATTGCCGGTGATCGCGGCGGCGAGCGGCGTCCGGGTCAGCGAGGGCGCCACCACGTTGATGCGCACGTGCGGCGCGAGTTCGGCCGCCAGCGATAGGCCGAGGCCTTCGACCGCCCCCTTCGCCATGGCGACCGAGGCGTGGGCCGGAAACCCCTGTGCCACCGCGACGGTGGAGAACAGGACGACGCCCGCGCCCGCCTCGCCGGCACCGGCCTTCAGCGCGCCGGCCGCTGCCTGGATCGCCGAGAAGGCGCCGAGCGCGTTGATCCGGAAATCGGTCTCGGCGTCCGCCCGGGTCAGGCGGGCGAGCGGGCGCAGGTTGATGGTACCGACCGCGTAGACGAGGCCGGCGAGGCGATCGCCTGCCTCCGCGGTAGCCTGAGCGAAGAAGTCGGGGTCGGCGACGTCGCCGGCCGTCACGGTGGTCTCGCCGAGCTCGGCCGCCGCGGCTTCGAGCCGGCCGCGGTCGCGCGCCGCGAGGTGGAGGCCGTAGCCGCGGTGGCGCAGCGCCTCCGCCGTCGCCCGGCCGATGCCGCCCGTGCCGCCGTAGATCAGAACCCGTTGCATGCTCGCCCCCGTCGCCGCCGAACGCCCCTTGCCGGCGGAGACGGTTCGACAAGATGAAGCTAAGGCGTCGTGGAGGACGGGGGAGTCGGTCGAGGCCGGCGCGGCCGTTCCACAAGGTCGCATCCCATCGAGACCGCCGGAGAATCCAGGTTCATGAAGTTCGCCTTCGCCGGCATCGATTTCCTCGGCGGCGTGTTCGAGGGCCTGATCGAGGCCGGCTGGACCCCGATCAAGCTGTTCACCCGCCCCTGCGACGGGCTCTACGATCACAACGACGTGGTGGTGGCGCGCGCCCGTCAGCTGCGCCTGCCGATCCAGCTCTCGCGGCTGAAGGCCCAGGATCTCGACGCGCTGAACGCCGCCCACGGCCGCGACTGGGCGCTCGTCGTCGCGGGCTATCCCTGGCTGATCACCGGATGGCGCACCCGCGCGGCCTTCGGCTTGAACATCCACCCCTCGCCGCTGCCGACCGGGCGCGGACCCTACCCGCTGTTCCGGGCGGTGGAGGAAGCGTATGAGACCTGGGGCGTCACCGCCCACGTGCTCGCCGAGGAGGGCTTCGACACCGGCGACATCCTCGCGCAGGACCTGTTCCCGCTCGACGCCCAGGAAGACCACGAGACGCTGCTGGCCAAGTGCCAGATGGCGGCGCGGCGGCTCGCGACCGGGCCGATCGGCCGCGATCTGCCGGCGCGGTGGCGGCGGCCCGAGCCGCAGGGCGACGGCTCGTACTGGGCGCGCGCGAGCGACGTCGACCGCACCCTCGACTTCCGCGCCGACGTCGCCGCGATCCTGCGTCGGATCCGCGCTTTCGGATCGATCGAGACGCTGGCGCGGCTCGGCGACGCTCGCGTCTACGTCGCGCAGGCCGGCGGCTGGCGCGAGGCGCACAAGCATCTGCCCGGCACCGTCGTCCATCGCCACAGGCGCCACGTCGTGGTTGCGGCCCGCGACGGCTACATCCAGATCACACGGTGGTCGCCGGTGGGGCTGGCCGAAGCCGGACAGATCGGGCGCTGACCGGATGTCCAGGCGAAGCGGGGGCGATTCCGCAAACAAGAGTTCGGGCCGGACATCGGGGAAGATGATCCGCAAGGGCGACCTGCCGACAAAGCTGTGCGCGCAGTGCGGGCGGCCGTTCGCCTGGCGGAAGAAGTGGGAGCGGGTCTGGGACGAGGTCCGATTCTGCTCGGATCGCTGCCGAAGCGAGGCGAAGAAGGCCTGAGCCTTCAGAGCCGAGCCAGCATCTCCGGCGTGTCGACGTCGAGCGCGGTCCCGGGCTCTCCCGGAATTTCCAGGACGTCGGCGCGACCCTTCAGCAGCGGCCCGGCGCCGTGATCGCCGGACAGGCTGGCGATGGCGTCGCCGAGCACGCGCCGATCGAGCAGCACCGGGTTGCCGCGGCGCCCCGCGATCGTCGGCACCACGGCACTCGGAGCCGGCTTCGCGGCCCGGTAGGCGGCGGCGAGGCGATCGATCTGCTCCGGCGTCACCCGCGGCATGTCGCCGAGCAGGATCACCGCCGCATCGGTCTCGGCCGGCAGCGCGGCGAGTCCCGCCCGCAGCGAGGTCGAGAGGCCGGAACCGAACGCGGCGTTCTCGACGAAGACGAGGTCGAGATTGTGAAGGACGGCGCGCACGGCCACCGCATGGGCCCCGAGCACGACGACGACCGGACGGGCCCTGGACGCGAGGGCGGCTTCCGCGGCGTGGCGCACCAGCGGCGTCCCGTCGAGCCGCGCGAGCAGCTTCGGTTCGGTGCCGAAGCGGGTGCCGCGCCCGGCGGCGAGCAGGACGGCACCGATTCCGATGTCAGGCATCGTCGGCGGCGCTCGGTTCGCCCGATCGCGGCTGCGGCCGCGAGACGATCTCCATCAGCAGTCCGCCGACACCGAGCGCGACGATGTCGGCGCGGGTGACGGGCAGGTCCGCGAGCAGGCGGTGCAGCACCCAGTCGAACCCGTTCTCCTTGGGCGAGCGGGCGCAGCCCGGCGCGCCGATCACCGGAACGTCCCCCAGCGCTCCGAGCAGTAGCAGGTTCCCGGGATCGACCGGCATGCCGAAATGCATCACCGCGCCGCCCGCAGCCGCGATGCCGGCCGGGATCACGTCGCGGCGGTCGGCGATGGCCGAGGCGCCGAACACGATCGCCAGGTCGGCGCCGTCCTGCGCGGTCGCCGCGGCCAGCGCCTCGGCGACCGCGCCGGCCGCGTGCGGAACGCGACGATCGGCGACGATCTCGGCGCCGGTCGGCGCGAGCCGATCCGCGAGGACGGCCAGGGTCCGGTCGACGGTGGTCTCCTTCAGGCTCGGCAGCCGTGTCGAGACCACGCCGACCCGGCGGCGGCGATAGGGCGAGACCCGCAACGCGCCGGCCGGCGCGGCGGCGCACGCATGCGCCAGGACCGTTCCCGGCACCGCGTAGGGGATGATCTTGATCGTCGCGACCATCTCGCCGGCCACCACGGGCTTGAACGGCGGCAGCGTCGCCGCGGTGATCGCCTCGTCGACGCCGTTGACCGCATCGATGCCGGCTCGATCCACGACCAGAACGCCGGGCCCGACCGCGAAGAGGTTGCAGCGTCCGGTGAACGGCGGCTCGCAGCGCAGGCCGGTCCCGGCGAGGTGCCGCGCCAGGGTCTCGGCGGCCTCGTCCTCGCCGACGTCGCCCGGCTCCAGGGAGACGGCCACCAGATCGCGCACGCCCTCGGCCGCGAGGCCTGCAATCGTTTCGGGCGAGATCGCCCGGCCCTTGCGCAGGGTCGCGCCGCCGGCCTTGATGGTGTGGGCGGCGATGAGGCCGAGCGCGGATCCGACCGGAACCGGCCCGAACTTCACGAAGCCGCCTCGCGCGGCGCCCGACGCAGGGCGGCGACGATCTGCGCCATCACCGACAGCGCGATCTCGGCCGGGCTGACCGCGCCGATGGCGAGCCCGATCGGGGCGCGGATGCGCGCCAGCTGGGCCTCGGAATAGCCGGCCTCGATCAGCCGGACCGCGCGCGCCGCATGGGTTTTCCGCGAGCCGAGCGCGCCGATGTAGAAGCACTCCGCCGAGAGCGCAGCCTTCAGCGCCGGATCGTCGATCTTGGGATCGTGGGTCAGCGCGGCGAGCGCGCAGTAGCGATCCAGCGGCGGCACCGCGCCGCCGAGTGCCGCGTCCGGCCAATCCGCCACCAGCGCGACGCCCGGAAACCGCTCGGGGCTGGCGAAGGCGGTGCGCGGGTCGATCACCGTCAGCGCGAGGTCGAGCGCGGCGGCCATCGGCACCAGGGCCTGGGTGATGTGAACGGCCCCGACCACGACGAGCCGGACCGGCGGCACCTGGACCGTGAGGAACAGCGTCCGGCCGTCCGCCTCGACGAGGCCGCTCCGACCTGCAGCGAGGTGCCGACCGAGCGGTTCGGCGAGGGCGTCGGCGGCGATATCGGCCTCCCGAACCAGGCGCTGCCCGCCGTCGGCGATGTCGGTGACGAGGATCGCGGCGCGGCGGGCGGCGCGCTCGGCGTTGAGGCCTTCGAGGATGTCGGCGCGCATGTCAGTCGATCCGCTCGACGAAGATGCGGATGCGGCCGCCGCAGGAGAGCCCGACCCGCCACGCGGTCTCGTCGGCGACGCCGAACTCGATCACCCGCGGCTTGCCGTCGGCGATGGCGTCGGCGGCTTCCGTGATGACGGCGCCCTCGACGCAACCGCCGGAGACCGAACCGAGAAAGTTGCCCTCGCCGTCGACGACGAGGTGGCTGCCGACCGGACGCGGCGCCGATCCCCAGGTCTCGATCACGGTCGCGAGCGCCACGTCGCGGCCGTCGCGTCGCCAGGACGCGGCGGTGTTCAGGATGTCGGCTTCGGTCGAGATCATCGGCGTGCCTCGAAGGCCGCGCGCGCCGGCCTCAGGATGCGGGAGCCCGGTCGCGGGCTGAGAGGTTCAGGTATGGCATCGTGGGCGGGGCGCAAGGCGCGCGCAGCGGCGGCGTTGCACCGAACGCATGACGACCGACTTCGCGCGTCGGTGCAAACGCCGGCCGTCGCCGTGTCCAAGCGCTCAGCGCCCGCTGCGCCGGGTCGCCACGGTGGCGAGCGCGGCCAGGTCCTTGTCGCCGTCGCCGTGCGCGATCGCGTCGATGAGGTTGTCCCGAAGGACGCTCGCGAACGGCATCGGCACGTTCACCGCCGCCGCGGCGCCGAGGGCGAGGCCGATATCCTTGGCGCCGAGGCGGAGGCCGAAGCCCGGCGGCTCGTAGCGGTTCGCGGCGATCGACGCGCCGTAGCCCTTGTAGACCGGCGAGGCGAACAGCGTGCCGGTGAGCATGTCCAGAAGGTCGGCGCCGGCCACCCCGTGACCTTCGGCGAAGGCGGCGGCCTCGCCCATCGCCTCGATCGCCGAGACCAGCATGAAGTTGCCGGCGAGCTTCACGGCATTGGCCTGATGCGGCTCGGTGCCGAAGCGCCACGTCTTCGTGCCCATCGCGTCGAGGAGCGGGGCTGCGCGGTCGATCGCGCCGGCATCGCCCGCGGCGATGATATTGAGGGCGCCCGCCGCGGCCGCGTCCGGCCGCCCGAACACAGGGGCGCCGACATAAGCGATGCCGGCGCGCGCATGGATCGCGGCCAGTTCCTGCGCCAAGGCGACGGAGATCGTGCTCATCGACAGGTGGATCGCCGGCCGGCCTGCGCCGTCGAGCAGCCCGCCCTCGACGATGACGGAGCGCAGTGCCGCGTCGTCCGACAGCATGGTGATCGCTGCGTCGCCCGCGAACGCCTCGGCCGCGCTCGCCACCGGCGTCGCGCCGGAGATCCCGTGCGCAGCATCCGGGGTCCGGTTCCAGACGCGGACGGTGTGCCCGGCCTCGACCAGCTTGGCCGCCATGGCGCGCCCCATGCGCCCGAGCCCGATGAATCCGACGTCCATGCGCTTTCTGCCTTCCGATGCCCGCTCGGCCTCAACGCCGATCGCGCCGGTCCGATGCAAGGCTCGGCCGTTCATTCCGCCGCGGCGGCGATCCGGGTCTCGGCGGGTTCGGCCGGGATCGCGGCGGCCAGCGGCAGCTCGATCGCGGCGGAGAGGCCGCCTTCCGGGCGATTCGTCAGGGTGAGCCAGCCGTCATGCGCTTCGACGATGGCGAGCACGATCGACAGCCCGAGGCCGAAGCCGCTCGCGTCGTTGAGGTTGCGGGCCCGGTCGCCGCGCACGAACGGCTGCAGCATCGCGTCGCGCTCGGCTTCGGGAATGCCGGGACCGGTGTCGCCGACCACGATGCGGACGCCCCGCGGCGTCTGCTCCATCGAGAGGCGCGCGCCGCCGCCGTACTTGACCGCGTTGTCGACGAGGTTGGTGATCGCCCGCTCGAGCTCGTCGGGCTTTCCGCGGACGAGCACGTGGCGGCTCTGCGTGACGAAGACGTCGGCGCCGACGTCGCTGAACCCGTCGCAGACCGTCTGCACCACCGAGGCGAGGTCGATCAGCGTCCGCGCGCTCGACGCGCCGCCCTGGCCGTCGCGGACGAAGGACAGGGCCGCCTCGACGAGCGCGTTCATCTGGTCGAGATCGCGCAGCGTCATGATGCGGGTGTGGTCGTCGTCGATGAACTCCGCGCGCAGCCGCAGGCGGGTGATCGGCGTGCGCAGGTCGTGGCTGATCGCGGCCAGCATCTGCGTGCGGTCGTCGATCAGGCGCCGCACGCGGTTGCGCATCCGGTCGAGGGCGCGGGAGACCGCGATCACTTCCCGCGGGCCGGCCTCGGGCAGCGCCACGTGGTCGTCCCCGGTGCCGAACGCCTCGGCGGCGCCCGCGAGCCGCGCCAGGGGCGCCGTCAGCGCCCGCGTCGCCCACACCGAGAGCAGCGCCAGCGTCAGGGCGAGGAAGATCACGGTGAAGATGATCGCGCCTTCGTGCGGCGGCCTGAGCGGGTCGTCGGGCAGGCTCGCCTGCAGCCGCGCACCGTTCGGCGTGACGATCCCGAGGCGGAGGTAGCCGTCGGCGCGCATCTCCGGCCCGCCGATCTCGACCACGGTCAGCGCCCGGCCGAAGCCGTTGCGCAGGCGGCGGACGACCGGGCGGTTGAGGCCTTCGCCCTCGGCAGCGGTCCCGGTCCAGGGCGCGATCTGAAGGTTCGGCACGCTGCGTGCCGCATTCGCCAGCAGGGCGTCGCGGTCCGGCACGGGAGCGTTGTCGAGGAGGCGGGCGACGATCGCGAGGCGCCCTGCCGCGACGCCGGGATGGTCGTCCGGCTTCCAGGGCTCGCGCAGGAGCACGAAGGCCGTGGTCGCGACCGCGTGCGCGACGACGATCGCGGCCACCACGAGCAGGGCGATCTGCCCGGCGACGCTGCGCGGGCGCAGGCGGCTCCGGATCCGGCCGAACCTCATGAGCGCGTCACCTCCGGCGTGAACAGGTAGCCGCCCGAGCGGATCGTGCGGATGATCTCGGGGTTGCGCGAATCGCGCTCGATCTTCTGGCGGATCCGGCTCACGAGCACGTCGATGCTGCGCTCGAACGGGCCGGCGCTGCGCCCCTGGGTCAGGTCGAGGAGCTGGTCGCGCGAGAGCACGCGGCCCGGGCGCAGGCACAGGGCATGGAGCAGGTCGAACTCCGCGCCGGTGATCGAGATGCGCGCGCCCTCCGCGCTCAGCACCTGCCGCAGCGAGACGTCGAGCGTCCAGCCGACGAAGTGCATCCGGCGCGCGCCCTCCTCCTCCGCCACCTCGTTGCCGGTGCGGCGCAGGACGGCGCGGATGCGGGCCAGCAGCTCGCGCGGGTTGAACGGCTTGGCGAGATAGTCGTCGGCGCCGATCTCGAGGCCGACGATGCGATCGATCTCCTCGGCCTTGGCGGTGAGCATCAGGATCGGGATCGCCGAGCTCGCGCGCAGGCGCCGGCACAGGCTGAGGCCGTCCTCGCCCGGCAGCATCAGGTCGAGGACGATGAGGTCGACCCGGCCGTCGGCCAGCGCCCGGTCCATCTCCGCGCCGTCGCCGGCCAGGGTGACGCGGCAGGCGTTGCCGCGGAGGTAGCGCGCGACCAGGTTCGCGATCTCGCGGTCGTCCTCGACGATCAGGATATGCGGACTGGCGGGCGCGTTCATCGGCGGTCGTCTTACGTCGCGTCCCGACGGGACTTCGCGGCTCCTTATGGCCCGAGACGCGCGACAATCGAAGATGGGGGGCGGCGGCAAATTTGTAACGGCGTGTTTCCGATGCGCGTTTCGGTGTGCGGCATCTCGAGGACGCAAGACGTTGCGTCCGCGAAACCACGCGACAGCTTGCGGCGACGGCGATCAGTACCCGCGGGCTCTGTCCACGCCCGCCGGCACCCGTCCGGTGCTGCGGAAGGCCGCCACGGCCCCGGCGACGATCGCGGCCGCCGAGGCTTCGTCGGTCGGCGCCGCGACGTGGGGCAGGACCGTGACGTTCGGGTGGTCCCAGGCCGGGTGGTCGCGGGGCAGCGGCTCCTGCGCGAACACGTCGAGCACCGCGTGCCCGACCCGTCCGTCATCGAGCGCCGGCCACAGGTCGGCCTCGACGAGGTGGGCGCCGCGGCCGAAGTTGATCACGCCGGCACCCGGCGCCAGCCGGGCGAAGCAGTCGCGATCGAGGATGCCGCGGGTCTCGGCGGTGAGGGGCAGCAGGTTGACGAGGTAGGCCGCGCCGTCCAGCGCCGTGCCGAGGCCGTCGCGGCCGGAATGCGCAATCAACCCCGGAATCGCGGTGCCCGATCGGCTCCAGCCGCGCACGGGAAAGCCGAGCCCGAGCAGCAGCTCGGCCGAGGCCCGCCCCATCTCGCCCATCCCGAGGATCACGACCGGGCACGCGCCGGCCGCGCGGGCTGGGTGCTGGCGCCATTCGCGGCGGCGTTGCTGCGCGGCGTAGAGCGGGAGATCGCGGTGCAGCGCGAGCACGCAGGCCGCGACGGTCTCGGCCATCGTTCGCGCCAGCGTCGGATCGACGAGACGGACGACGGGGACCGGCGGCAGCGTCGCGTCCTGCAGCAGGCGCTCGACGCCGGCCCACAGGCTGTGCACCCAAGCGAGCGCCGGCAGTCCGGCCAGCGCTCCCGGAACCGGGTTGGCGACGATCGCGATCGCGACCGTCGAGCGATCGAACTCGTCGGCAGCCGTCACGATGCGCTCGCCCGGCATCGCGCGGGCGAGCGCGTCGCGCCAGATCGCTTCCTCGGCGGGCGATTGGCTGGTGGCGAGCAGGATGGGCTCAGGCATGAGGGTGCCTCGATCGGTCGACAGGGTTGCTGATAGCCTCGGCATCGGCTTCGAACGGGCCTCCGTGGCCATCGGCGCGGGGCTGCCGGCGGTTCGGCGCAGGGCTCCCGGCCTTTTCGGATCGGTTCTTCGCGCCAGATATCGGCTTCACTCCCTCGGTCCAACCTGTGAGGAAGAATGGCCAAGCTCGTCCATGCGATGTTCCGCGTCCGCGACGAGGCGCGCTCGGTCGCCTACTACGAGGCGGCCTTTGGGCTCGCCATCTCCGACCGCTTCGACTTTCCCGATTTCACCCTGGTGTACATGCGGGCGCCGGACTCGCCCTTCGAGATCGAGCTGACGGTCAACAAGGACCGGACCGAGGCCTACGACCTCGGCGACGGCTACGGCCACGTCGCCGTCACCGTCGCGGATCTCGCCACCGAACACGCCCGCTTCACCCGCGAGGGGCTTCGGGCGACGGACATGAAGACGCTCAAGCACGGCGACACCGAGCTGGCGCGGTTCTTCTTCGCCACGGACCCCGACGGCTACAAGATCGAGGTGATCCAGCGCGGCGGCCGCTTCGCCTGACCCCGACACGAACCGACGAGACCATGACCCGCATGAACGGCCCGACCCGCATCGTCTGCCTCCGCCACGGCGAATCGACCTTCAACGCCGCCCACCGCGCGACCGGCCGCGATCCCGACCATCGCGACGCCCGCCTGACGCCGCGCGGCCGGGAGCAGGCGCGCGCGGCGCAGCCGGCGCTCTCCGAGATCCCGTTCGACCTCGTGGTGGTCTCGCCGCTGACCCGCGCGATCGAGACGACCGCGCTGGTCTTCGCCGACCATCCGGCCAAGCCGAAGCTCCTCGTCGAGGTGCTGCATCGGGAGTGCCAGGAGAGCAGCTGCGACGTCGGCCGGGTCGCCTCCGAGATCGCGGCGGAGTTCCCGCATCTCGACGTGGGGCACCTGCCCGAGGTGTGGTGGCACGCCGAGGAGGGGTCCGACGTCGGCGGTCATCCGGTCGAGCCGCGGCACCTGTTCGACCAGCGCGTCGCCGGGTTTCGGGAATGGCTGCGCGCGCGGCCCGAGCGGACGATCGCAGTGGTCGGCCACGGCACGTTCTTCTTCCACCTCACCGGCGTCTGGCTCGACAACTGCGAGACCGTCGAGCTCGATCTCGACGCGGCTTCCGCCGCCGCCTGACGCGAACGCGTGATCGCGGCTCAGGCGTGCGCGGCCGATCGGGCGGCGTCGAGGCGGTCACGCGCGGCGAACAGGTCGATGTCGGGCGCCTGCCGCCCGATCCGCAGCGCGCCGTCGAGGATCACGGCCGCCCGCGCCCACGTGCACGGGGCGAACGGCGCCGCCCCCTCGGCGATCTCGGCCGCGTAGCGCGGATCCTCCGCTGCGCGGATCGCCGCGCTTGCGGTGCGGGAGACCGCGGCCGCCAACGCTCCGGAGACCCAGGCGCGCTGACCCGATGCGGCCTGCGCCCGCGCTCCGCCCGCCCAGGCGGCCGAACGCGCGGCCGCCAGCGCCTCGTCGAGATCCGCCGCGTCGGCGCAGCGGGTGGCGAGGTCGGCGAATCCGGCCCGCTCGAGCAGCGGCGGGAGAAGGCTGCGGATACTTTCGAGGGCCAGAAAGGCCGTCCGCTCCGCCTCGACCGCCGGCGTGTCGGCGGAGCCGGACAGGCGCAGGACGAAGGCCATCAGGCGGTGGCGCTCGCCGTCCGGCATCGCGTCGTTGAGGCCGAGGGCGTAGGCCGCGAGCGGGCGCGAGAAGCAGGGCGGGCATTCGTCGCTCGACCGGATCGCGCGGTAGGGCAGCCCCGCGGCGACGAGGGCCGCCTCGTTGATGCAGGTGCCGCCGTCGGGTCCCGGAAACGGGTGCGAGCCCGAGAGCAGCCGCCAGTTCAGGATGTGGTCGAACCCTGCCATGCGGCGCCTCGCGTGCCGGGCTCCCTGCCCGGACCGGAGCGTGGCATGGCGGCGTGCCGTTGGCGAGGGGCGATCAGCCGCCGATGTCGAGCGCGAGGCCCGACAGCATCGCCAGCCCCAGCACCAGCACGAAGGCGCCGGCCAGCAGCTCGAGCGCGCCGATCGCCACGACGCCCGCGCGTCCGCGACCGCCGGCGATCCGCAGGGCGGCGCCCTTGGCGAAGACCGCGAGGCTCGCCAGCGCGCTGGTGGTGAGCGCCGTGCCGAGCGCCATGGCGAAGACCGCGAGGACGCCCGCAGCCAGCATGTTCTGCGCGGCGGCGAAGACCAGGATCAGCACCGCTCCGGCGCATGGTCGCGAACCGGCGGCGGCGATCACGCCGGCGCGCTCCCGCCAGGTGTCGAGCGTTTCGAGCGCCCGCGCGTCGGCGAGGCGGGCATGGCCGCATTCGGGCCCGCAGGCGGCGGGCGCGCCGAGGTCGGCGAGGCGCCCGGCCTTGCGCCACGTCACCGCCAGCCCGATCGCGGCGACGAGGGCGAAGCTGACGATCTCGATGGTGTTGCCGGCCCGCGTCATTCCGGCGGCGGTGGCGCCGAGCACGAGGCGGCCGGTCCCGACGATCGCGATCGCCACCAGCGCCTGCAGGATCGCGGCGGCGAAGCTCAAGCCGAAGCCGCGGCGCAAGGCCCGCTCGCCGGCGAACAGATAGCCGGCGATCACGGCCTTGCCGTGCCCGGGGCCGGCGGCGTGGAAGATGCCGTAGGCGAAGCCGAGCGTGACCAGCGGCATCCAGTCGCCGCCGCCCTTGATCGCGGCGAGCGCGGCCTGAAGGCTGCGCGAAAAGCTCGACTGGATCGCCAGGAGCCAGCCGCCGAGCCCGGTCGCCGACGGCGCGGCCTCGCGGAAGCCGATGCCGAAGGGCGAGCGCGGCGGCGGCGCGGAGAGACCGGGCGCCGCGAGCCAGACCAGGCCGGCGAGGATCAGGGCCGCGACCGCGACGGCGGCGGCGACCAGCATCAGCCGCAGCGGCCCGCGGCTTGCGGGCTGGACGGCGAGCGTGGCGCCTACGGACATGCAACGAGGATCCGGTTCGCGAACTGCACCCCGTAGCCGGAAGCGGCCGTCAGCGCCTCGAAGAACGCCTCGCTCATCCCGGGGGCGCCGGCCTCCGCCGTCTTGGGCTCGGGGGTCTTCGGCCGCGTCACCGTCGCCGCGCAGCCGCTCGGTGCGCCGACAAGCGTCGCTGCATCCGGCGCCTCGGACAGGCCGAAAGACACGAAGTAGGTCGGGTCGTAGACCTCGAGCGCGAGCACGCCGCGCCCCTGCGCGGGCGGCGTCTTCAGCGGCAGGCGGAAGCTCAGGGTGAGCGTGTCGCCCTCCATCGCCATCCGCGGCTCGACCGGGTCGGCGAAGGCCTGCTCCTTGCCGCCGACCTTCAGCTTGGTGAAGTAACCGAACTCGGCGAGATTCCCGGTGTTCTCGGCGGCGAGGGTCTGAAGCTCGTCCGGCGTCAGCTTGCCGTCCTTGTTCGCGTCGAGCCCCTGGGTGACGAAGGCGGTGTAGGCGGCGTCGAAGGTCCAGACGTGGCGCACCGCGACCACCTTGCCGCCCGCGTACCCGATCTCGGCCTTCGCGGTCACCCAGACGTGCGGGTGGGCCGCTGCGGGCGCGACGGCGAAGGCCAGCCATGCGGCGGCCAGGGCAGGACGAAGGATCGCGGCTGTCGGCTTCATGCGTTTGGGACGCTCGCGGCGCTGTGGTGAAGGATCCGTTAAGCGCGGGCCACCTTGTCCGCAGGCGCTGGGGCGAAAGCGAGGCGGAGCGCGACGCGGCCGATGCGCGGAGCGGTCGAGCGGGTGGCCCGAGGCATCGTCGTCATGGCCATGGCGGGCCGATCGTATTACCCGAGCGGACCGAAGGTCGGCCGCCGCCCCGGCCAGATCCCGCGCCGTTCGCCCGCACCGTCATCCAACCGTCATGATGGCGTCGCAGGCAGGCGCCGACCCGTCAGGCCAGAGGCTTTCCATGGACTTTCACCGCCGCTTCACCGTGCTGATGTGCGCGCCGGCCTTCGATCCGGACGATCTGGAAGGCGTCCGCGTCGCGCAGATCGTCACCGCGGTCGAGGGGCGCGGCTTCGAGGTGATCCGGGCGCGGCGCGTCGAGGACGCGGCGATCGCCGTGCAGACCGACGCGGCGATCGGCTGCATGGTGGTCGACTGGGGCAAGCGCGGCCTCGACGGCAAGGCGGCCTCGCTGATCGACATGATGCGGCGGCGCGGCCTCGAGATGCCGATCGTCATCCTCGTGCGCCGCAAGCGGCTTGAGGACATCCCGGTCGAGCTGCTCGACTTCATCGACGGCTACATCTTCCTGGCGGAGGAGACGCCGGAATTCATCGCCCGCGGCCTCGTCTCCCGCGTGACCCAGTATGCCGAGACCCTGAAGACGCCGTTCTTCGGCGCTCTCGTCGACTACGCCGAGAAGGGCAACCAGCTCTGGACCTGCCCCGGCCACAACGGCGGCATCTTCTACAACCGCTCGCCGATCGGGCGGATCTTCGTCGAGCATCTCGGCGAGGCGATCTTCCGCGACGACCTCGACAACTCGGTCCTCGACCTCGGCGACCTCCTGACCCACGAGGGGCCGGCGCTGAAGGCGCAGAAGGAGGCGGCGCAGATCTTCGGGGCGGAGAAGACCTACTTCGTCCTCAACGGCACCTCGGCCTCGAACAAGGTGGTGCTCGGATCTCTGGTCGCGGAGGGCGACCTCGTCCTGTTCGACCGCAACAACCACAAGGCCGCCCATCACGGCGCCCTGATGCTCGCCGGCGGCATCCCGATCTTCCTCGAGACCGACCGCAACGCCTACGGGCTGATCGGGCCGATCTACCACGAGGCCCTGGACGAGACCGCGATCCGCGAGAAGATCCGCCGCAACCCGCTGGTCGAGGACAAGGAGGCGTGGCGCCGCGAGCGTCCGTTCCGCGTCGCGGTGATCGAGCAGTGCACCTACGACGGCACGATCCTCGACGCGCAGGGCGTCGTCGAGCGGATCGGGCACCTGTGCGACTACATCCTGTTCGACGAGGCCTGGGCCGGCTTCATGAAGTTCCACCCGCTCTTCGTCGGCCGCTTCGCCATGGGCCTGAAGGGGCTCGACGAGACCTCGCCGGGCATCATCGCCACGCAATCGACCCACAAGCAGCTCGCGAGCTTCAGCCAAGCCTCGCAGATCCACACCAAGGACGGGCACATCCGCGGCCAGACCCGGCGCGTCGAGCACCGCCGCCTCAACGAAAGCTTCCTCGTCCACGCCTCGACCTCGCCGTTCTACCCGATCTTCGCCTCGCTCGACGTCGGGGCGCAGATGATGAAGGGCCGCTCGGGCATGATCCTGTGGGACGACACGATCCGTCTCGGGATCGAGTGGCGCAAGAAGGTCCGCGCCATCCGCCGCGAGTTCGAGGAGAAGGAGGGCGATCCGAACCGGCGCTGGTTCTTCGACGCCTTCGTGCCCGACGTGACCCCCGGCCCGGACGGCGTGAACGTGCCGTGGGAGAGCCTGACGACGGACGTGCTCGCCTCGGACCCGAAGCACTGGGAGCTGCGCCCCGGCGCGCGCTGGCACGGCTTCACCCATGTCGGGCCCGAGACCTCGCCCGGCTACGCGATGACCGACCCGAACAAGCTGACGGTGCTGACGCCGGGCTTCGACCGGGCGACCGGGGAATACGCCGCCCACGGCGTTCCGGCCCCGATCGTCGCGCAGTACCTGCGCGAGAACCGCATCGTCGCCGAGAAGAACGACCTGAACTCGCTGCTCTTCCTGCTGACCCCCGGCGTCGAATCCTCGAAGGCCGGCACGCTGATCTCGGGCCTCGTCGCCTTCAAGCGCCTGCACGACGACAACGTGCTCCTGGAGGACGCGATGCCGGAGTTCGTGCGGCGGCGGCCGAACCGCTACCGCGGCGTGCGGCTTCGCGACCTCTGCGCCGACTTCCACGCCTTCCACCGCGAGCACGGCACCTCGATGCTCCAGCGCAAGCAGTTCCAGCCCGAGCACCTGCCCGAGATGGTGATGGCGCCCAAGGCCGCGGCGCAGATGCTGACCCGCAACAACGTCGATTTCGTCCCGATCGCCGAAGCCGAGGGGCGTGTGGCGACGACCTTGCTTCTGGTCTACCCGCCCGGGATCGGCACGGTGCTGCCCGGCGAGCGGATCGATGAGCGGGCCAAGCCGATGCTGGACTATTTCAAGATGTTCGAGCGCTCCGCAAACCTGTTTCCCGGCTTCGAGGCCGAGATCCAGGGCGTGTACCGTCAGGTCGAGCCGGACGGGCAGATCCGCTTCCACACCTACGTCATGCGCGAGGCGCGCTGATGGAGGACGCGGGCCCGGCGGGCGACTTCGCGATCCCAGAGCCGGCCGCGTCCTGCGCCGACATCGTCATCCGCCCGTCGTCGGACGCGGACCTCGCGGCGATGGTGGCGATCTACGAGCACCACATCCGCCGCGGCGTCGGCGACGTCGGCGATTTCGAGGAGGATCGCCTCCTCCCCGACGACCTGCGCCGGCGCCGCAAGACCATGCGCAAGAAGCGCCTGCCCCACCTCGTCGCCGACCGGAACGGTCAGGTCGCGGGCTACGCCTACGCGGTGCCGTTCCGGAAGCGGCCGGCCTACCGCTACACGCTCAAGCACTCGATCTACGTGCATCCCGAGCACCTGCATGCCGGGATCGGCCGACGCCTGCTGCCGGCGCTGATCGAGGCCTGCGCCGCGGGCGGCTACCGTCAGATGATCGGCTACATCGATTCCGAGAACGCGGCTTCGCTGCGCCTGCACGAGGCCTGCGGCTTCGTCCGCGTCGGCCACCTGCCCGCGGTCGGCTACAAGTACGGCCGCTGGAGCGACAGCGTGATGGTGCAGTGCGCCCTCGGCTCCGGCTCCGACGACCAGCCCTCGACGTGGCGGAAGCCGGTGGAGGCGCTGGTGGCGGGGCACGACTGGACCGGCAAGTAGCCGGGGCCCGACGCGCGCCGGTGCGCTGCGGCGAACTCCCGCCGGCGCGGCACGTTGTCGGACACCCGCGCTCGCGGCCCGGCGGACCGTCCATCGCCGTGAGCCGCGCGACCGCCTGCGACAAAGGATCCGGCATGCCCCGCTCCGACAGCCCCGTGCTGCAGCCCTACACCCTCGGCGACCTCACCCTCAGCAACCGCATCGTGATGGCGCCGCTGACCCGGAGCCGTTCCTCGACCGACGGCGTGCCGCCGGATTTCGCCGCCGATTATTACGGCCAGCGCGCCACCGCGGGGCTGATCATCTCGGAGGCGACCAACATCTCGCCGCAGGCCGTCGGCTACGCCTACACGCCGGGGATCTGGTCGGAGGCGCAGGTCGAGGCCTGGCGCCGGATCGTCGGCACGGTGCACGCCAACGGCGGCCGCATCTTCCTGCAGCTCTGGCACACGGGCCGGATCTCGCATCCCGACCTGCAACCGGAACATCGGCCGCCGGTCTCGGCCTCGGCGATCCGTCCGGAGGGCACCGCCTTCACCGAGGAGGGCATGAAGGCGCACGTGACGCCGCGCGCCCTGGAGGCCGACGAGATCCTGGGAATCGTCGAGGATTACCGGCGCGCCGCCGAGAACGCGAAGCGCGCCGGGTTCGACGGCGTCGAGATCCACTCGGCCAACAACTATCTGCTCGAGCAGTTCGTCCGCGATTCGACGAACACGCGCACCGACGCGTATGGCGGATCGATCGAGAACCGGCTGCGGTTTCCGCTCGCGGTGGTGAAGGCGGTCACGGACGTCTGGGGCGGCGGTCACCGTGTCGGCATCCGCCTCTCGCCGGCGACGACCGAGCCCGGCAAGACGCCCCTCGACAGCGATCCGCACGCGACCTTCGGCGCCTACGTCGATGCACTGTCGCAGTTCGGCCTGCTCTACATCCACACCATCGAGGGCGTGACCCAGCAGACCCGCGACGTGCCCGACAGCGTCGACTTCCTCGACCTGCGGAAGCGCTTTTCGGGGGCCTATGTCGGCAACAACCAGTACACGCTGGAGCTGGCCGAGAAGGAGCTCTCGGATGGGCACGCCGACCTGTTCAGCTTCGGCCGGCCCTACATCGCTAATCCCGACCTCGTGGGACGGCTGGCGTCCGGCGCCCCTCTCGCCGAGGCGCCGAAGCCGTACTGGTACGGCGGCGGTGCGAACGGCTACTCGGATTGGCCCGGCATGAACGGGCCGGTGGCGATCAAGCGCTGACGCTCGGACCCGGCGCGCTCACGGGCGCGCCGGGCCGCGCGCGAGGTTCAGTGCTGCAGGATCTTCGACAGGAACTGCTGCGCGCGCTCGCTGCGCGGCTGGCCGAAAAAGTCGTCCTTGCGGGCGTCCTCGACGATCTCGCCGCGATCCATGAAGATGACCCGGTCGGCGACCTTGCGGGCAAAACCCATCTCGTGGGTCACCACCATCATGGTCATGCCCTCCTTGGCGAGCTCGACCATCACGTCGAGCACCTCGCCGACCATCTCGGGGTCGAGCGCCGAGGTCGGCTCGTCGAACAGCATCACCACCGGGTTCATCGCCAGCGCGCGGGCGATCGCCACGCGCTGCTGCTGACCGCCGGAGAGCTGGCCGGGATACTTGTTGGCGTGCGCCGACAGGCCGACGCGGGCGAGCAGGTCGAGCCCCTTCTTCTTCGCCTCCTCGGCCGGGCGCTTCAGCACCTTGCGCTGGGCGACGGTGAGATTCTCGGTGATCGAGAGGTGCGGAAACAGCTCGAAGTGCTGAAACACCATCCCCACGCGGGAGCGGAGCTTCGGCAGGTCGGTGGCCTTGTCGACGACCTTGGTGTCGTTGACCGTGATCTGGCCCTTCTGGATCGGCTCCAGAGCGTTGACGCACTTGATCAGGGTCGACTTGCCCGAGCCCGAGGGGCCGCACACCACCACGACCTCACCCTTGGCGACCTGCGTGGTGCAGTTCGTCAGCACCTGAAAGTCGCCGTACCACTTGCTGACGTTGTCGATGGCGATCATCGGCGCGCCGGTCGCGAGCTTCGGCGGCGGGCTCGACAGCGGGCCGGACTGCAGGCCGGCATCCGTTGGCGCGACGGAGCCGGGAGCGACGGGGGTCTTGGCGGTGGGGGCCGGCATCGGCGTCGAGGTCATAACGCGGTCCTTGTACGGCGATCAGCGGATGATGGCGACGCGGCGCTGCAGCCGGCGCACCAGGAACGAGGCCGAGAAGCACACGGCGAAGTAGACGACCGCGGCGAACAGGTACATCTCGACCAGGCGCCCGTCGCGCTGGGCCACTTTCGAGGCCGCCCCCAGGAAGTCGGTCAGCGACAGCACGTAGACCAGCGAGGTGTCCTGGAAGAGCACGATCGTCTGCGTCAGCAGCAGCGGCAGCATGTTGCGGAAGGCCTGCGGCAGCACGACGGTGATCATCGTCTGCGCGTAGGTCATGCCCAGCGCGTAGGCCGCCCCGGTCTGCCCCTTCGGGATCGACTGGATGCCGGCGCGCATGATCTCGGAGAAGTACGCCGCCTCGAACAGCGTGAAGGTGATGAGCGCTGAGGAGAAGGCGCCGACCTGGATCGGGCGCGAGGCGCCGGTGAGGTAGGCGCCGATATAGGGCACCAGAAAGTAGAACCAGAAGATCACCAGCACGAGCGGCAGGGAGCGCATCAGCTCGACATAGACCTTGGCCACGTGCTTGAGGCCGGGCACGCCCGAGAGGCGCGCCATCGCCAGAAGGGTCCCGAGGATGACGCCCATGCCGGCGGCGAGTGCGGTCAGGGTGACGGTGAAGACCATGCCCTGACCGAACAGGTAGGGCAGCGATCCGAAGACGACGCCAAAATCGAAGTTCGAGAACATCAGCGCTGCCCGGGAACCGCCACGCTGCGCTCCAGGAGGGACGCGAGCAGGATGACGACGAGGTTGATGAGGACGTACAGGATGGTCGCCGCCGTGAACGCCTCGAACACCTGGAACGAGAATTCCTGCATCGAGCGCGCGCGGGCCGTCAGCTCGAGCAGGCCGATGGTGAGGGCGACGGAGGTGTTCTTGAGGTTGTTCAGGAACTCCGAGGTCATCGGCGGCAGGATGATCCGGTAGGCGTTCGGCAGCAGCACGTAGCGATAGGTCTGGTAGACCGTGAAGCCCATCGCCGTGCCGGCGAGGCGCTGGCCCCGGGGCAGCGACTGGATGCCGGCGCGGACCTGCTCGGCGACGCGGGAGGCGGTGAAGAACCCGAGGCAGACGACGCCGGTGTAGAACGGGGCGTTCGGCAGCTGCTTCAGCGCGTTGCCCCACCCCTGCGGCAGCACCTCCGGAAGCACGAAGTACCACAGGAACATCTGCACCAGCAGCGGGATGTTGCGGAACAGCTCGACATAGGCCGTGCCGACGGCATTGGCGCCCTTGGAGGGCAGCGTCCGCATCACGCCGATCAGCGAGCCGAGGAAGAAGGCGATGATCCAGGAGCAGAGCGCGGTCGCGATCGTCCAGACCAGGCCCGAGAGCAGCATGTCGGCGTAGGTGCCGGTGCCTTCGGGCGATTGTTCGAAGAAGATGCCCCAGTTCCAGTTGTAGTTCATCGCTCGCGCTTCACCGTTCTCGTTCGTTCGATCCGTGTCGCGGATCCCGGGCGGCAGCGCCGCCCGGGATCCGCCGGCTCAGGCTCAGTAGGCGGCCGGGTCGGCGCTGTCGCTCGGGCTCTTGAACTGCTTGGCCATTGCCTCGCTCATCGGAAGCTTGAGGTTGATGTTGCGCGGCGGGATCGGCTTCTCGAACCACTTGCTGTAGAGCGCCTTGCCCTCGGGGCTCTCGTACAAAGCCTTCGTCGCGGCATCCGCCACCGCCTTGAACGGCGCGTCGTCCTTGCGCAGCATGATGCCGTAGGGCTCGGGCTTCGACAGGGCTTCCGTCGAGATCTCGTAGGCGTCGGGGGTCTTGGAGCCGGCGACCAGCGAGGCGAGCAGCACGTCGTCCATCACGAAGGCGACGGCACGGCCGGTCTCGACCATCAGGAACGCCTCGGCGTGGTCCTTGGCGGGCAGGATCGTCAGGCCCATGCTCTTGGCGGTGTTGGCCTCGTTGATCTGCTTGATGTTCGTCGTGCCCGAGGTCGAGACCACGGTCTTGCCCTTGAGGTCGTCGATCGTGTGCAGCTTGGCGTCCTTCTTCGAGACGTAGCGCGTCGCCGTCAGGAAGTGGGTGTTGGTGAATGCCGCCTGCTTCTGGCGGTCGGCGTTGTTCGTCGTCGAGCCGCACTCGAGATCGATCGTGCCGTTGGCGATCAGCGGGATGCGGGTCGCGGAGGTGACCGGGTTGAGCTTCACCTCCATGCCCGGGAGCTTGAGCTCCTTCTTCACCGCCTCGGCGATCTTGAGGCAGATGTCCATCGCGTAGCCGACCGGCTTCTGGTCGCCGTCGAGGTAGGAGAACGGAACCGAGGAATCACGGTAGCCGATGGTGAGGGCGTTGGTGTCCTTCACCTTCTTCAGCGTGCCGGTCAGCTCCTGGGCCTGCGCGCCGGCGGAGACCACGGCCGCGCCGAGCGCGAGGGCGGCCACGATCCCGCGACGATCGAACTTGGATTGCGTCAAAACGAAACTCCCGAAACGAGCCGCACGAACATGGCGGCGTGTGGCGGACGCGCAGAAAGCGGCCGGCGCTGGCCGTGCCTCTGCAATGATGGTGCCGGAACGGGGGCGGGCGAAGCAAGCTTGGCCGATATGGTGGGGACAACGCGCGCGAGCATCGGGACCGGGTCGTCCCGCGCCGTCGCGGGACCGGGACCGATTTCGGTCTTCGTCCGTAAGCGGTCTGCCCGCATGGAGCGAGGCCGTCGCGCGTCGGCGTTCACAGGTTCCACCCGGTTGTCGATCCGAACCTCGGAGCCGGGCAATTTCGCCCATGCAGGGTGCAGTGTGCACGTTTCGTGAGCGGGCGCACCGGGATTCCGGGGTTCGGCGACGATTATGCCTGGAAAGCCGCCAATCTGTCTCGCCGCGTGGGCATGAAAGAGCCGCCCCGCGCGGTGCGGGACGGCTCGGACGCGGCGACGCGAGGACGCGCTACTTGGTCAGCTCGTTGCCGGCGTAATCGATGTTGCCGGCCGCGTTCTTCTTCCACTGGTACATCACGTAGTCGGGCTTCGTGATGTCGCCCTTCTTGTCGTAGGCGATCGGGCCGACGACGGTGTCGACCGGCTTGCCCTGGTGCAGCCAGTCCGCAAGCTTCTTACCGTCGGTCGACCCGGTCTCGGACATAGCCTTGGCCAGCACCTGGACCGCGGCGTACGAGTAGAGGGTGTAGCCCTCCGGATCGATGCCCTTCGCCTTGAAGCCGGCGAGCGCGTCCTTGGCGTTGGGGTTCTTGCGCGCGTCCGGCGGGAACGTCGTCAGCGTGCCCTCCGCCGCCGGCCCGGCAATCGCCACCAGCTCCTTGTCGACGAGGCCGTCGCCGCCCATCAGCGGCGCCTTCAGGCCCTGGTCGCTCATCTGGCGCAGGATCAGGCCGGCTTCGGTGTAGTAGCCGCCGAAGTAGACCACGTCGATCTTGGCGGATTTCAGCTTCGACACGAGCGCCGAATAGTCCTTCTCGCCCGGGTTGATGCCCTCGTAGATCGCGTCCTTGCCGCCCTTGGCCTTCAGCGCCTTCAGGGTCTCGTCGGCGAGGCCCTTGCCGTAGGGGGTCTTGTCGTGGACAAAGGCGATCTTCTTGCCCTTGAAGTGCGTCGCGAGATACTCGCCCGCGACCGCGCCCTGCTGGTCGTCGCGGCCGCAGGTGCGGAACACGTTCCAGAGGCCGCGCTCGGTGAACTTCACCGCCGTCGAGGCCGGCGTGACCTGGATGATGCCGGCGTCCTGGTAGACGTCGGAGGCCGGGATCGAGACGCCGGAATTGTAGTCGCCGACCACCACCTTCACGCCGTCGGAGGCGAACTTGTTGGCGACCGAGACGCCCTGCTTCGGATCGGACGCGTCGTCGCCGACGAGGACAGAGAACGTCGTGCCCTTCACCGCCCCGGACTTGTTCAGGTCCTCGACGGCCTGGGTGGCGCCGTTCTTGAGCTGCGTGCCGATCGCGGCGCTGTTGCCGGTGATCGGCGCGGCGATGCCGAGCTTGACCTCGGCCGCCTGGGCCGCCGCGAGCATGGCACCGAGCCCGAGGCCCGCCAGTAGTAACGCTCTCATCTCAAATCCCCTTGGTTGTGATCTGAATTCGGACCGTCGGCGCCGGGCAAGAATCGTGCGCTCGGCACGCGCGCGCGCCGAATGCGATCACGGCCCGCCGGCCGCCGGCTCGCGTGTCCGCCACGTCAGCGGCGAAGTCCGCTCGTAGAGCCAGCGATACTGGGTCGTCATCTGCCGCGTCCGCGTCCAGCGGTAGCCCGCCGCGCCGACGATCATGACGACGATGGCGTCGACCGCATAGTATTGGGCTGACAAAAGCGTGCCGCCGAATAGCGCGAAGTGGATGAATCGCACCGCCGCCGCCACCGCGAGGAGCGCCGGCACGATCTGCCAGAACGGGCGCCATGCCTTGGCCAGGCCGCGGGCGGCCATCCACCCGGCCCAGCCGCCCATCGCGACGGTGACGAGGAGGAAGAGGCCGATCGACTCCTCTTCGTAGATCAGGCCCTGCATCGCGTCAGACCTCCACCGGGGCGCCGTGGCCGCCCTCGAGATAGGCGGCCTTGATCGCGGGGTCGGCGAGCAGCGCCCGGCCGGTGCCGCTCATGGTGATGCGCCCGTTGACCAGCACGTAGCCGCGATGCGCCAGCTTCAGCGCGTGGTAGGCGTTCTGCTCCACGAGGAAGATCGTCATGCCGTCGCGCCGATTGAGGTCGCGCACCGCGTCGAAGATGCCCTTCACCACCAGCGGCGCGAGCCCGAGCGAGGGCTCGTCGAGCAGCAGGAGGCGCGGCCGGCTCATCAGCGCGCGGGCGATGGCGAGCATCTGCTGCTCGCCGCCGGACATGGTGCCGGCGCGCTGGGTCAGCCGCTCCTTCAGGCGGGGGAAGAGGGCGCAGACGCGCTCCAGGTCCTGGGCGAAGTACCGCCCGTCGTGGAGCGCGGCGCCCATCTGCAGGTTCTCGTGCACGCTCATGCGCGGGAAGACCCGGCGGCCCTCCGGCGACTGCGCGATCGCGAGCCGCGCGATCTCGTGGGTCGGCAGGCGGGTGATGTCGCGCCCGTCGTAGGTGATGGTGCCTTCGCGCGCCTGCGGCGCCCCGAAGATCGTCATCATCAGGGTCGACTTGCCGGCGCCGTTGGCGCCGATCAGCGTGACGATCTCGCCCTCGGTGACGTCGAGATCGACGCCGCGCAAAGCCGCGACGCTGCCGTAGTAGGTCGAGACGCCGCGCACCGCGAGCAGGGTCTTGGCCGGAGCCTTCCCGGCCGCGAGCGCCCGGGTCTCCTCCACGAGCACGTTGATCCCGGCGACGCTCAAGCCTCGACCTCCAGATGGGTGACGGTGAGGCCGACCTCCGCCTCGACGGCCTCGACCTCCTCGTCCTCGACGCCGAGATAGGCGGCGATGACGCGCGGGTCGGCCCGGACCTCGCCGGGGGTGCCGTCGGCGATCTTCACGCCGTAATCGAGCACGACGACGTGGTCGGAGATCTCCATCACCACGGACATGTCGTGCTCGATCAGCAGCACGGAGGTGTCGTGCGCGTCGCGGATGTGGCGGAGCAGCGCGTTGAGCTCGCCCGATTCGCGCGGGTTGAGGCCGGCGGCCGGCTCGTCGAGGCAGAGCAGCACCGGCTCGGTGCACATCGCGCGGGCGATCTCGAGCCGGCGCTGGGCGCCGTAGGGCAGGTCGCCGGCGGGGTCGTCGGCCCGCTCGATCAGGCCGATGCGGACGAGCCACTCCTTCGCCCGCTCGATCGCCGCGGCCTCGGCCCGGCGGTAGACCGGCAGGCCGAGCAGCCCGAGCACGGTCATGCCCGACGCCCGCATCAGCGGCGCGTGCTGGGCGACGAGAAGGTTCTCCAGCACCGTCATCCCCTGGAACAGGCGGATGTTCTGGAAGGTGCGCGCGACCCGGCCGATCCGGTTCACGGCATGGTTCGGCAGGCGCTCCAGCAGATGCTTCGAGCCGTCGGCATGGGCGAGCGTCAGCATCCCCTCGGTCGGCTTGTAGAAGCCGGTGATGCAGTTGAAGACGGTGGTCTTACCGGCGCCGTTCGGCCCGATCAGCGCGGTGATGTCGCCGCGATGGGCCTGGAACGACAGGTCGCCGACGGCTGTCAGCCCGCCGAAGCGCATGGTCAGGTGGTCGACGGTCAGCACGGCGTCGGCGCGGGTGGTCGGCTCGGTCATCAGCCGTGGCCCTCGCTGACATGCGCGCCCGAGATCGCGCGGCGCTCGCCCAGCGCCACCGAGGGCGTTCGCTCCGAGATCAGCCCGCGCGGGCGCCAGACCATCATCGCCACCATGGCGAGGCCGAACAGCAGCAGGCGGTACTCGTTCGGGTCGAAGCCCTGGCCGAAGATGGACTTCAGGAAGCCGAGGTTTCGCAGCATCTCGGGGCCGCCGACCATCGCAACCGCGGCGATGGCGACGCCGACCTGGCTGCCCATGCCGCCGAGCACCACGATCGCCAGGATGATCGCGCTCTCCAGGAAGTTGAAGCTCTCCGGGGAGATGAACCCCTGGCGCACGGCGAAGAACGAGCCGGCGAAACCGCCGAAGGCGGCGCCGAGGGCGAAGGCCGTCAGCTTCGTCGTGGTGGTGTTGATGCCGAGCGAGCGGCAGGCGATCTCGTCCTCGCGCAGGGCCTCCCAGGCGCGGCCGATCGGCAGCCGTCGCAGCCGCAGCGTCACGACGTTGGTGATCAGGGCGAGCGCGAGGATGAGGTAGTACAGGAACACGACCCGGTGCATCGAGTCGAAGGTCAGCCCGAAGCGGGCGGCGAACCCGTCCTCGCCCGCGGTGAAGGGGATGCCGAAGAAGGTCGCGCGCGGGATCGACGAGATGCCGGCGCCGCCGCCGGTGACGTCGACCCAGTTGATCAGGACGAGGCGGATGATCTCGCCGAAGGCCAGCGTCACGATGGCGAGGTAGTCGCCGCGCAGGCGCAGCACGGGGAAGCCGAGCAGCATGCCCCACAGGGCGGCGAACAGGCCCGCGAGCGGCAGGCAGATCCAGAACGACAGGCCGAAGGTGGTGGAGAGCAGCGCGTAGGAGTAGGCGCCGACCGCGTAGAAGGCGACGTAGCCGAGATCGAGCAGGCCGGCGAGGCCGACGACGATGTTGAGGCCCCAGCCGAGCATCACGTAGGTGAGGATCAGGATGCCGAGGTCGATCCAGTAGCGTCCCTCCCCGAGGCTGCCGCTCGCGAGCGCGGCGACGACGGGCAGCGTCAGCGCCACGCCGATGAACAGCCACAGGGCCAGCATCGAGACCCGCTGCCCGGCATTCGGCATGCCGGCGACGGCTTCCGTCGCCTGGGACCGCGACGGCCTGAGCGCGCGGCGGGCGTCGCGGCGCATCAGGACCAATCGCTGCGCGAGGCGGGCCAGGAAGATCGCGGCGCAGAGCCCGGCGACGAGAACCCAGCGCGGCGTCAGCTCGAGCCCGCCGGTGGGGCCGGCATCGGTCCGGAAGCTGACCACGGGCACGCAGAGCGCGAAGGCTCCGAGCGCGTAGATGGCGGCATCCTTCAGGATGCCGGTGAGGCCGTCGGCCCCGCGGGTGGCAGCGGCCATCAGACCTTCTCGACCTCGGCGCGGCCGAGAATCCCCGACGGCATGAAGATGAGCACCACGGCGAGAATCGAGAACGCGGCCACGTCCTTGTACTCGATCGAGAAATAGGCCGACCAGAACGTCTCGATCAGCCCGATGATCAGGCCGCCCAGCACCGCGCCCGGCAGCGAGCCGATGCCGCCGAGCACCGCGGCGGTGAAGGCCTTCACGCCGGGCACGAAGCCGTCGGAGAAGGAGACCACGCCGTAATACATCAGGTAGAGCACGCCCGCGACGGCCGCGAGCGCGGCGCCGAGCACGAAGGTCAGCGAGATCGTGCGGTCGACGTCGATGCCCAGCAGCGCCGCCATCTTGCGATCCTGCTCGCAGGCACGCTGCGCCCGGCCGAAGGGCGTGCGCTGGACGAGGTACCAGAAGCCGGTGAGCAGCACCGCGGTCACCGCCATGATCAGGCACTGCTTGTAGGACAGGAACACCTGGAACCCGTCGGTCTCGAACAGGGTGATGCCGCCCGAGAGCATCGGCGGCAGCGGCTTGTTGCGCGCGCCCTGCGTCACCTGGACGAAGTTCGAAAGGAAGATCGAGACCCCGATCGCCGAGATCAGCGGCGCCAGCCGGAACGACCCGCGCAACGGCCGGTAGGCGACCCGCTCGATCGCCCAGCCCCAGAGCGCGGTCAGCACCATCGAGACGACGAGCACGATCAGGAAGGCCAGGGCGATCGAGGAGACGCCGAGCCAGGCGGTGAGGATCAGGAAGCCGATCAGTGCGATGAAGCTCGACACCATGAAGACGTCGCCGTGCGCGAAGTTGACCATGCCGATGATGCCGAACACCATCGTGTAGCCGATCGCGATCAGGCCGTAGATCGACCCGAGCGTCAGCCCGTTGATCAACTGCTGTACGAAGACATCCATCGCGTGTCCGTCTCTCTCGCCCGCGGCCGGCGGCGCATGGCGTATGGGGCAAGGCCGGGCAGGGCAAGTCCCGAACCGGCAGATCCCGGACGCGCAAGTCCCGTACCGCACGAGCGGCGCCGCCGCCACACCGTGCGACGCCCCTCAACCGCAACCGGCGGCGCCCGTGCCGGAGCATAGCCCTCGGCGCGACGAAAACGCCACGCCGGAAAATCCAATCCCCGCGAAAAACAAAAGTCGCGGACCCACGGATTAAACCGTCCTGGGCGCTTGCGCATGGCGCGCTTCCTGCTTCACATTCGTTAACGCGAAGTCTCGTGCCGGCTCGCTTACGCCCAGGAGTTCCCGATGACAGGTTCGCGGCTGACCACCTTGATCTTCGTCGGGATGCTGCTCGGCATCGTCGTCGGATACCTGTGCAGCATCACCTGGCCGGACCCGCAGACCTCCAAGGAGATCGCCGGCTACATCGTGCTGATCAGCGACATCTTCCTGCGGCTGATCAAGATGATCATCGCCCCGCTCGTGTTCTCGACGCTCGTCGTCGGCATCGCCCATCTCGGCGACACCGCCAGCGTCGGCCGCGTCGGCGGCAAGGCGCTGCTGTGGTTCGTCGGCGCCTCGTTCTGCTCGCTGATGCTCGGCCTCGTGCTCGTCAACATCATGCAGCCCGGCCACAACCTGAACCTGCCGCTGCCCGACGTCGGCGCCGGCACCGGCCTCAAGGCGGCCTCGCTGTCTCTGAAGGAGTTCGTCACCCACCTCGTGCCCAAGAGCGCGGTCGAGGCGATGGCCAACAACGAGATCCTGCAGATCGTCGTGTTCTCGATCTTCTTCGGCGTGGCGCTCGCCGCGCTCGGCGAGAAGGGCGCGTTCCTGGCCAAGGGCATCGAGGGCCTCGCCGACGTGATGCTCAAGGTCACCGGCTACGTGATGCTGTTCGCCCCCGTCGCGGTGTTCGCGGCGATCGCGGCGACGATCACCACGCAGGGCATCGGCGTGCTGGTGACCTACGGCAAGTTCCTGGTCGAGTTCTACATCGGGCTGGGCGTGCTCTGGGGCGCGCTCATGGGCGTCGGCTTCCTGCTGCTCGGCGGAGCCGGGATCAAGCGGCTGTTCAACCTGATCAAGGAGCCGTTCGTGCTCGCCTTCTCGACCGCGTCGAGCGAGGCGGCCTACCCGAAGATGCTGACGAACCTCGAGCAGTTCGGCGTGCCCAACCGCATCACCTCGTTCGTGCTGCCGATGGGCTACTCGTTCAACCTCGACGGCTCGATGATGTACTGCACCTTCGCGGTGATGTTCATCGCGCAGGCTTACAACATCCCCCTCACCTGGGGTCAGCAGCTGACGATGCTGTTCCTGCTGATGGTGACCTCGAAGGGCATGGCCGGCGTGCCGCGCGCCTCGCTCGTCGTGATCTCGGCGACGCTGACGCAGTTCAACATCCCCGAAGCCGGGCTGCTGCTGATCATCGGCATCGACCAGTTCCTCGACATGGGCCGCTCGGCCACCAACGTGCTCGGCAACAGCATCGCCACCGTGGCCGTTGCCAAGTGGGAGGGGCAGCTCTCGACGAGCGACCAGCGCCTCGACCACGTCGGCGCCGTGGCGGCGGCCGAGTAGGCGGTCGTCCGATCCGGGGCCGGCCGCCGGTCCCGATCTCTTCCCGCTGCCCGGATCAGGAGTTTCGCGATGGCGTCAGGCACGGTGACGGCGGCGTTGGCGGCGGGGCTGCTGGCGATCGCGGGGCCTGCGGGCGCGGTCGACGTTCTCACCGGCTCACTGAAGACCATCGCCGCGAAGGGCGAGGTGGTGATCGGCTATCGCACCAGCTCGGTCCCGTTCTCCTTCGTCGAGGGCAAGCAGGCCGACGGCAGCCCGCGCCCGATCGGCTACGCGATCGACCTCTGCGGCGAGATCGTCGACGAGATCGGCCGCGAGACCGGACGCACCGACCTGAAGGTGCGCTACGAGCCGGTGACCTCCGAGACGCGGTTCGCGGCGGTGTCCGGCGGCAAGGTCGATCTCGAATGCGGCTCCACCACCGCCAACGCCGAGCGCCGCCGCACGGTCGCGTTCTCGCCGGTGACCTTCATCAGCGCGACGAAGCTCCTCGTGGCCCGGGCCTCGCCGATCACGTCCTATCGCGACCTCGGCGGCAAGAAGGTCGTGGTCACCGCCGGCACCACCAACGAGGCCGCCGTCCGCGACATCCTCGCCAAGCTCAAGCTGCAGGCCGAGATCCTGAGCGGAAAGGACCACGCGGAATCCTACGCCATGGTCAAGGACGGCCGCGCCGACGCCTTCGCCACCGACGACATCCTGCTCTACGGCCTGATCGCCAACGATTCCGCCGACGGCGCGAAGTACACGGTGCTGCCGGACAAGCTGTCGTTCGAGCCCTACGGCATCATGTTCCGCAAGGACGACCCGGAGATGGCGGGCGCCGTCGCCGCGACCTTCGCGCGGCTGGCCGAAAGCCGCGAGCTGCGCTGGACCTACGAGCGCTGGTTCCTCAAGCGCCTGCCGAACGGCGAGCGGCTGAACGTGCCGATGTCCAACGACCTGCACACCAGCTTCCAGCTGATCGGGCTGGAGGATTGACGCGGCCTCGATGGCGGCTGGTCGCGTCGTCATTCACCGACGCGAGCGAACGAACGAGATGCGGGCACCTTTTCCGTCCAGGCTGACGTAGCGAAGAAATGACACGTGTCTCCCCTCCCCCCTCTGCGGGGGAGGGTGGCCCGCGCAGCGGGTCGGGAGAGGGGAGCGCGCTGTCCGGATACGGCGCTCCCCTCTCCCGACCCTCGCTGACGCGAGGCCCACTCTCCCCCGCAGAGGGGGGGGGAAGGCGCGCTCTTCAGCGACCGTTTGTGATGTGCGACTATCGTAGGCGTGGTGGGCCTGGGGCTTCTCGCCGTTCGAACCGGCACGCGCGGACGCGTCAGGGCCCTCTCGAAGACCATGGCGCGTCTTCAATTATCGCGACGCGCGCGACGCAAGCTCACCCCTGCCCGGCCTCGGCCTTGCGGTACTCGCGCCCGTGCTCGCAGTAGCCCTCGACGATGCGCACCATCATCGCGCGCTTGTCGGCATCGAGCGGGCCGAGGATGCGGGCTGGGCGGCCGCCCCAGAGATAGCCGCCCTCGAGCAGCTGGCCGGGATCGGTAGTGGCCCCTGCGGCGAGCATGACGTCGTCGGCGATCACCGTGCCGGGCGCGACCGTCGCGCCGATGCCGATCAGCGAGCGGGCGCCGATGCGGCTGTCGCCGATGCGGACGTTGTGGCCGATCGTGGTGTCGCGGCCGATGACGACGCCCTCCCCTCGGGTGCGGATCACCGTGTTGTCCTGGATGTTGGTGTCGGCGCCGACCACGATCGGCCCGACCTCGGCATGGAGGTCGCACGAGAACAGCACGCTCGATCCGGCGCCGAGCCCGACGCGGCCGCGGATGCGGGCCGTGCTGGCGACGTAGACCGTCTCGTCGACCTCGGGCGGGTCGCCGGCGGCGACCGCGGCCGGATCGCCCGCGGCCTCGCGCAGGCGCTCGGCGCGCTCGTCGATCTCGGCCCGATCGATCGGGCGCTGCGGCTTGGCCGGGCTGCCGGCGTAGACGAAGCCGCCGGCGAGCTGGGCGCGCGGAAACACCGTCGCGCCGGCCTCGATCACGACGCCGTCGCCGACGCTCGCCCCGTCGAGGATCACCACGTCGTCCTCGATCACCACGTCGGACCCGACCGTGCAGGCATGAACCACGCTGTTGCGCCCGACCGTGACCCGGTCGCCGACGCGGGTGCCGTGGGTGAAGGTCGCGATGTGGACGGTGGAGCGGTGGCCGAGCCAGAACCGGTCGCCGAGCGTCACCGGCTGCCCGTCGGCGCGGATCACGCCGTCGTCGCCGATCCAGGCCTGGCTGCCGAGGCGGACGGCGCCGATCGCCGTGCTGCCGCGCCCGCACCAGACGGGGCGGCTCGCGAATTCCGGCAGGACGCCATCGTAGGGCAGGATCAGTTCAGGCGTCACGTCTTCGTCCTTCGGCGCGGATCGGCTGCCCCCCGCGGGGAGCGAGCCGATATGCCATATAGGCGCAGGCGGTGGCCGAGTCAGGCGCAAGCGTGTTTCGTCGTCACGCCGCCGTCACCCGCGTTGCCGCGATGAGAGACCGATGCCCGCTGCTTCCCTGCCCTCCGTCAGCATCCAGGCCGAGCCCTTCGACGTCGCCGCCGAGATCGACGCGCTGAACGCGCGGCTCGCCGGTCGCGCCGGCGCGGTCGTCACCTTCACCGGCCTGTGCCGCGACGAGGGCGGCCGGCTGACGGCGCTGGAGCTCGAGCATTATCCCGGCATGGCCGAAGCCGAAATCGGGCGCGTGGCGGCGGCGGCCGAAGCGCGCTGGCCGCTCAAGGCGGTCCGGGTGATCCATCGCTACGGCCGCGTCGCGCCGGGCGCGGGCATCGTGCTGGTGCTCACCGCATCGAGCCACCGCGTCGCGGCCTTCGAGGCGGCGAGCTTCCTGATGGACTACCTCAAGACGCGCGCCCCGTTCTGGAAGCGCGAGCATCTCGTCGACGGGACCACCGGCGGTTGGGTCGAGGCGGCGGAGGCGGACGACGCGGCCGCCGCGCGCTGGGCCGCGATCCTCGGTGCAGAGGCGGCGCCCGAGGGTTGACCCGGGCGGCGCGGGGGCGCTCGTGAGCGCCGACGCCGCACCAGTTTCGAAGGACGACATGGCCGAACCCAAGACCGAAGCGTTCGCCGGGCCCGTCGGCCCCTGGCGAGGGACGCTGCCGCTCGCCGCATCCGGCATCGCGGTGGTGTCGTTCGTGGCGCTGCTGGCGCTGGCCTGGATGTCGGTGGCGACGCTGTTCCTGGTCTTCGCCGGAGTGCTCCTCGGCGTCTTCCTCGACGGGCTGACCCGTGGCCTCGGCCACGTCCTGCCCCTGCCCCGCGGCCTGCGGCTGACGATCGCCAGCCTCGCGGTCGCGGCGGCGGCCATCGGCCTGATCGGCTTCGGCGGCGCGACCGTGGTGCAGCAGGGGCGCGACCTCGGCCAGACGATCAAGAGCCAGGCGGGCACGCTCACGTCGTGGCTGTCGTCCTACGGCATCGACCTGCCGATCCTCGACTCCGTCGGCGGGCCGGACGGCAAGGGCAAGGACGAGAAGCCCGCGCCCAAGGACGACGACAAGAAGCCGGAAGGCCTCGGCGGCCTCGCCTCGAGCGCGATCAAGAGCCCGGGCTCGCTCCTGTCGGATGCGGGCAACGTTCTGGGCCCGGCGGCGGCGGTGATCATCGGGCTGTTCAGCGCGCTCGGCAACGTGCTGGTGATCGTCTTCCTCGGCCTGTCCTTCGCCGCCGATCCGGCGAGCTACCGCGACGGGGTGCTGCGCTTCATCCCGCCCAGGAAGCGCGATCGCTGGTCGAAGGTGCTCGACGGGGCCGGCGAGACCCTGCGGCATTGGCTGTTCGGCCAGCTCATCACGATGACGGTGATCTTCCTGTGCATCTGGGGCGGCCTCGCCTTCCTCGGCATCGGCGGCTCGCTGATTCTCGGGCTCCAGGCCGGCCTGCTGGCCTTCGTGCCGACGGTGGGTCCGCTCGTCGCCGGCGTGATCATCCTGCTGGCGAGCCTCGCCTCGGGGGTGAACGCGCTGCTCGGCGCGCTCGGCGTCTACCTGCTGGTGCAGTGCCTGGAGAGCTACGGGCTGACGCCGTTCATCCAGAAGCGCGCCCTCGACATCCCGCCGGCGACGATCTTCGCCGGGCAGCTCGTGCTCGGCGTGATCTTCGGCCTGTGGGGCATCGCGCTGGCCCTGCCGATGATGGCGGTGATCAAGGTGCTGCTGGAGCAGCTCTACGTCGAGGACACGCTCGGCGAGGACGCCACCGTCTGACGCGCTGTGGGCGCCCTACCGTTCCAGGGCGCCCTCGATCATCGCGGCGACGGCGAGGGCCCGCCCGTCGTCGCCGAACCGGGCGATCACCTGCACGCCGACGGGCAGTCCGTCCCCCGGCACCGGCACGTTCACGCAGGGCACGCCCATCAGCGTCCACAGGCGGTTGAAGCGGGCGTCGCCCGTCGAGGCCAGCGTCCGCGGCGCGAAGCCGGGGGCCGAATAGGTCAGGATCGCGTCGAAATCCGAGAACAGCGTCTTCAGCAGGCGCCGCGCCCGGTGCGCCTTGCGGCGGGCGTCGTCGTAGGCGGCCGCGTCGAGCCCCTGCGCGGCGTCGAGCTGCGGACCGAGCCGCGGGCTCAGGGCGTCGCGATGGTGGGCGTATTCCCAGGCCAGCGCCTGGCGCGCCTCGAAATCCTGGATCGTCCCGTGGCTCTCGAACGCCGCGGCGAACTCCGCCGGCAGCGCGAAGTCGCGCACCAGCGCGCCCGCGCGCTCGGCCGCCTGCCGCGCACGGTCGAGCGCTCCTTGCGCCTCGGGCGCCGGGGCTTCGGCGTAGTCCTGCGTCACGACCATGACCCGCGGCGTGCCGGGCGCGGTGCCGCCGAGGTCGATCGCCGGACGGCCGGCGATCAGCGCCAGCGCGTGGGCGACGTCGCCGATGCCGGCCCCGAACAGGCCGAGCGTGTCGAGGGCCCACGAGAACGTCTTCACGCCCACCGTCGGCAGCAGCCGGAACGACGGCTTGATCGCGGCGCAGCCGCAGAAGCTCGCCGGCCGGATCACCGAGCCGCCGGTCTGGGTGCCGAGGGCCAGCGGCAGCATCCCGGCCCCGACCGCGGCGGCGGAGCCCGCCGAGGAGCCGCCGGGCGTGTGGTTCGAATCGTGCGGGTTCGTGGTCTCGGTCGGATCGACGCTGGCGAAGGGCGAGGTCGTGGTCTTGGCCAGCGCCACCGCGCCCAGCGCCTTGAGCCGCATGACGATGGCGGCGTCGGCCTTCGGGCGCCAGCCGTCGTAGATCGGCGAGCCCATCTGCGTCGGCATCGCGGCGGTGTCGATGATGTCCTTGACGCCCACCGCGATCCCGGCGAGCGGCCCGGCATCGGTGACGGCGGGCGCGGGATCGGTGACGACGGTGGCGCGCACCACCGGATCGCGCGCGAGGATCGCCTCCTGCGACAGGCGGATTGCGCCCTCCGGCGTGAGGGTGCCGGCTTCGATGCGGCGGCGCAGGTCGACCAACGAAAGCATCACGCGTCCTTGACTTGAGGGCCCATCGCGAAGGCCGCCGGTTCCGGGGCGGGTCCGACGACGACCGCCGCGGGCGCCGGTGCAGGTTTCGTGCGCGGATGCGCGAAGGCCCGGCCGGCGGTGCCCGGGGCGTAGCATGCGCAAGGCCCCGCCGCGAAGGCGGCAGCGTTAGCATCGCGTTTACGCGTCCGTGATCATTCTCCGCGTCATGTGGCGTAGCGTTCTCGCATTCTCCGCCCTTGCGCTGTTCGGCGCGGGGCTCACCGGCTGTGCGATCAACAAGTTTGAGCGCCGCGACGCCTGGCGCGACCAGGCGGAGCAGGTGTGCCTGGCCAAGAAGCTCGTCGAGCCGACCGAGTTCGTCGTCCCGTCCAAGGAGATCGACGGGCCCGGCCCCTGCGGCATGACGCAGCCGTTCCGGGTGACGCGGCTCGGCGGCGGCGCCGTGGTCCTAAAGCAGCGCATGACGCTCGGCTGCCCGGCGCTCGCGGAAGCCGAAGCCTGGCTCGCCGACACGATCCAGCCGGCGGCGAACCTGTATTTCGGCCAGCCGGTCGCCGAGATCAACGCCGGCTCCTACGCCTGCCGCGGGCGCAACAACCAGGTCGGCGCCAAGCTGTCCGAGCATTCCTTCGGCAACGCCATCGACGTGATGTCGTTCAAGCTCGCCGACGGCTACGTCATCACCGTCAAGGGCGGCTGGCGCGGCACGGAGGCCGAGCAGGGCTTCCTGCGCGAGGTCTTCATCGGGGCCTGCCAGCGCTTCACCACCGTGCTGGCGCCCGGCTCCAACGTGTTCCACTACGACCACATCCACGTCGACCTGGCGCGCCACGACCCGCGCGGGCTGAAGCGGATCTGCCAGCCGCTGATCAAGTTCACGCCACAGCTCGGCTCGGACAGCCCGCGGCCGATGTCCCGCCCCCGCCCGCCCGAGCGCCAGCCGGCGCCGCCGCAGGCCCCGGTGGATATCGAGGAGGACGATCCCTACGGCGCGACGCCGATGTCCCGGGCCGCCAGCCCGACACAGGTCGCCCGCGCGCCCGCCCGGCCGGCGGCGCTCTCGGCCTACGCCTCGGCCCCGGCGCCGCGCCCGCTTCCGTCACGTCCCGCGCCCCGCGTCGCGGCGGCCTTGCCGGAGGAAAACGTGGGTGGCGGTTCCGAGGAGCCGCTCTCGCTCGCCGCGCCCGGGCTGGCGTCGGGGCCGATCTACTGAGCGTCACCCGGCCGGCGGGTGTGCCTCCCGTGCGCCACCGGCCCGCGAAAGCGTGGCCGGACGGGTCGTCCGGCTTGACTTGAGCGTGCCCCGGGCCATCGTCCCCGGATGCAGGACAACACGCGGAAAGCACCCGCCATGCGCTTGAACGCCGTCTCCGTCGCTTTGGGCGTCGGCCTCATCCTCGCCGGCTGCCTGCAGCCGGCCTTCGCCCGCTCGGCGCGGGAGGACATCGAGCCTTCCGAGGAGCGCGCCTTCCCCTTCGACGCCAACATCCCGGCCTGCCAGGATTCGAGCGTGCTGGAGAAGGTCTCGACGCAGTTCGCCGAGAAGGAGGCGAAGTTCTGGAACTCGTCCCTGACGATCGTAGCCTACGACACGATCGAGCGGACGGCGTGGCGACCGTGGGGCCTCGATTTCATCCCACGTCGATTCTGCACCGCGACCGCGACCACCTCGGACGGCGTCCGCCGCAAGGTCGACTACTCCGTGCGCGAGAGCCTCGGCATCATCGGCGCGACCTGGGGCGTCGAGCTCTGCGTCCACGGCCTCGACCGCGACCTGAGCTACGCCTACGCCACCGCCTGCCGCATGGCGCGCCCGTGACGCGTGCCGGCCTCGCCCTGGCGGCCCTGCTGGCCGCCGGAAGCGCGCAGGCGCAGGATTACGGCGGCTTCGGCCGCGGCAACGACACGCCCGGCGGCTTCGACTTCTACGTCCTGGCCCTGTCCTGGTCCCCGACCTACTGCGAGACCGCCGGCCAGCGCGACGACCGCCAATGCGCCGCCGGGCGCGGCCTCGGCTTCGTCGTGCACGGGCTGTGGCCGCAATACACCCGCGGCTACCCGCAGAACTGCTCGGCCGTGCAGCGCTCGCCGACGCCGCAGGCCATGGAGGTCGCCGGCCAGGTCTACCCGAGCGAGGGGCTCGCCCGCTACGAGTGGCGCAAGCACGGCACCTGCTCCGGCCTCGACCCGACCGCCTACTTCAACGCCGCCCGCACGGCGCGCCTGGCGGTGACCATCCCCGACGACCTCAAGACCTCGGGTTCGGAGCGCCGCCTGGCGCCGATCGAGATCGCGCGGCAGTTCGTGACCGCGAACCCCGGCTTGCGGCCGGACATGATGGCGGTGTCCTGCGCCCGCGGGCAGCTCCAGGACGTGCGGATCTGCTTCACCAAGGACCTGCGCGGGTTCGCCGCCTGCCCGGAGGTCGCGCGCGGCAATTGCCGCGCGCCCGAGATCACGGTCGGCGCCGCGCGCTGAGCCTTTTCGGCGGATTCGGGGTCCGACGGCTGGACCCGGGCCGCCGGATCCGCTTGATCGTCCGTCATGAACTATCGCCACGCCTTCCATGCCGGCAACTTCGCGGACGTGCTCAAGCACCTTGTGCTGACGCGGGTGCTCGCGCATCTCGGCCTCAAGCCGGCGCCCTATCGGGCGATCGACACCCATGCGGGCCTCGGCTTCTACGACCTCACCGCCGAAGAGGCCGGGCGCACCGCCGAGTGGGTCGACGGCTGGGGACGCCTCGACGACCCGTTTCCGCAGGCCGTGGAGGATCTGCTTGCCCCCTACCGCGCCGCGGTCGCCGCGGTCCGGGCGCGCCACGGCGCCACCACCTATCCCGGCTCGCCGGCGCTGATCCGCGAGTTCCTGCGGGCCGAGGACCAGGGCGTGTTCGTCGAGCTGCATCCCGAGGACCACGCGGTGCTGCGCGAGCGCTTCAACGGTCACGCCCGCACCAAGGTGCTGCACCTTGACGGCTGGACCGCCCTCAACGCGATGATCCCGCCGCCCGAGCGCCGCGGGCTCGTCCTGATCGACCCGCCCTACGAGGTGCCGGGCGAGGTCGACCGGCTCGGCGCCCATCTGGCCCGGGCGGTGGCGAAGTGGCCGACCGGCGTGTTCCTGGCCTGGTACCCGATCAAAAACCTCGCCGCCGTCGACCGCATGGTCGCCGCGCTGGACGGCGCCCTGACCCGCCCGGCGCTCCGCCTCGACCTCATGATCGACCGGCCCGACGACACGCGGCTCACCGGCAACGGCCTGATCGTGGTCAACCCGCCCTGGCGCCTGGCGGAGGAAGCCGCGCTGTTCATGCCGGCCCTGGCCGAGCGCCTGGCCCGCGGCGCGTACGGCGCGTTTCGCTGCGAGGCGATCGGGACGGTTGCTTGAAGTCCGTCGGATCCGCCCCGCATCCGAGACCACACCTCATCCCGAGGTGCCGCAGCGACGCGGAACCCTCCAAGGCGCCCTCCAGAGGCCGCCGAGCGGTCCGGAGGCCTCCTTTGAGGACCGATCGCGCGGCTACCTCAGGATGAGGAGGAAGATGGGATCGACCGGCATCGACCTCACGCATGCGCCAGGATCGCCAGCAGCAGCAATGCGATGATGTTGGTGATCTTGATTGCCGGGTTCACCGCGGGGCCGGCGGTGTCCTTGTAGGGGTCGCCGACGGTATCGCCGGTGACGGCCGCCTTGTGCGCGTCCGAGCCCTTGCCGCCGTGATGGCCGTCCTCGATGTACTTCTTCGCGTTGTCCCAGGCGCCGCCGCCCGAGGTCATCGAGATCGCCACGTAGAGGCCGGTAAGGATCACGCCGAGCAGGCTCGCGCCGACCGTGGCGAAGGCCTGGGACTTGCCCGCGACGAGCTGGATCGCGAAGAACAGCACGATCGGCATCAGCACCGGCAGCAGCGAGGGCACGATCATCTCGCGGATCGCCGCCCGCGTCAGCATGTCGACGGCGCGGCCGAAATCCGGCCGGTCGGTGCCGGCCATGATCCCCGGCTTCTCCCGGAACTGGCGGCGGACCTCCTCGACCACGGCGCCGGCCGCCCGGCCCACGGCCGTCATCGCCATGCCGGCGAACAGGAACGGGATCAGCCCCCCGATCAGCAGGCCGACGACGACGTAGGGGTTGGACAGCGAGAAATCGACCGTGACGCCCTTGAAGAAGCGGTACTGCGTGTCGCTGGCGTTGGCGATGAAGTAGTCGAGGTCCGAGGTGTAGGCGGCGAACAGCACCAGCGCCCCGAGGCCGGCCGAGCCGATCGCGTAGCCCTTGGTGACCGCCTTGGTGGTGTTGCCGACGGCGTCGAGGGCGTCGGTGGACTTGCGGACCTCGGAGGGCAGGCCCGCCATCTCGGCGATGCCGCCGGCGTTGTCGGTGACCGGGCCGAAGGCGTCGAGCGCCACGATGAAGCCGGCGAGCGCCAGCATCGCCGTGACCGCGATGGCGATGCCGAACAGCCCCGCCAGCGCATAGGTGGAGATAATGCCGCCGACGATCACGAGGGCCGGAAGCGCGGTCGATTCGAGCGAGACCGCGAGGCCCTGGATCACGTTGGTGCCGTGCCCGGTGACCGAGGCGTCGGCGATCGACTTCACCGGGCGGAAGTTCGTGCCGGTGTAGTACTCGGTGATGACCACGATCAGCGCGGTGATCGCGAGGCCGATCACCGCGCAGCCGAGCAGGCCGCCCGACGTGAAGCTGACGCCGGTGGAGGTGGTGAAGCGCGTCGCGAAACCGCCGAACAGGGCGAGGTTGACGGCGGCGATGGCCCCGACCGAGAGCACGCCCGCGGTGATCAGGCCCTTGTACAGTGCCCCCATGATCGACTGGTTCGACCCGAGCCGCACGGCGTAGGTGCCGGCGATCGAGGTGAGGATGCAGGCCGAGCCGATGGCGAGCGGATAGATCATCATCGCCTCGAGCACGTTGCGGCCCGCGACGTCGACCTGCCCGCCGAAGAAGATCGCCGCGAGCACCATCGTGGCAACGACGGTGACGGCGTAGGTCTCGAACAGGTCGGCCGCCATGCCGGCGCAATCGCCGACGTTGTCGCCGACGTTGTCGGCGATGGTGGCGGGGTTGCGCGGGTCGTCCTCCGGGATCCCCGCCTCGACCTTGCCGACGAGGTCGCCGCCGACGTCGGCGCCCTTGGTGAAGATGCCGCCGCCGAGGCGGGCGAAGATCGAGATCAGCGAGGCGCCGAAGCCGAGCGCGACGAGCGCGTCGATGACCTCGCGGCTGGCCGGCGGCAGGCCGGCCCCGCGGGTGAGATAAAGGTAGTAGAAGGCGACGCCGAGCAGCGCGAGCCCCGCGACCAGCATGCCGGTTACGGCGCCCGACTTGAACGCGACCTCGAGGCCGCCGCCGAGCGACGTCGAGGCCGCCTGCGCCGTGCGCACGTTGGCACGCACCGAGACGTTCATGCCGATGAAGCCGGCCGCCCCGGACAGGACCGCGCCGATGAGGAAGCCGATGGCGACCTTGATCCCGAGGAAGAAGGCCAAAGCCGCGAACAGCACGACGCCGACGAGGCCGATGGTGGCGTATTGGCGCTTGAGGTAGGCCTGCGCGCCCTCGGCGATCGCGGCGGCGATCTCCTGCATGCGCTGCGTGCCGGCGTCCCGTCTCATCACGTCGTTGATCGTCACGATGCCGTAGGCGACGGCGCACAGCCCGCCCAGGATGATCAGCAGCAAAGCGGTCATGCACCCGTCCCTTGTTCTCGTGATGCCTGGCGTCGGCTTGATGTTGTCGAGCTTGGCCCTTGGGCCCGGACGAACGGCTCGGATTCGGCATTCCTTCCCAGAAGTGCGAGACTTGATTGCCAAACTTCGCGGTCGAGCGCAAACGCCACTTTTGTATTTCGACACTAGATCTTGCTGCAACGCAGCAATGAGCATTGAATTCTGATTTGCGGCCTGCCCGCTCATCGTTGGCCGGGTTTTGCGCGTGGTCCGATCCGGACCCCGCGACGCGCGGCGGGATGCACGTTTACCGGCCGTTAACCATGACGAACACTACCTTCGGTTGCATCAACGAAGGGTGCTCGACGATGAGTGGCGATCAGGTGGTGAAGCTCGCAGCGACGATCGAGGTGCTGACGAACGCGGTGCAGTTCCTGGTGGCGGAACGTGTCAGCATGCAGCCGCCGTCCGTGCACGGCGCGCTGCTTCAGGTCCTCCAGCGCTCGCTCTCCGCCCCGGCGGAGCGGGACGATGCGCATCCCGGCGGCACGGCGGTGCAGCGGGCCGAACTCGCCCATTGGACGCCGATCATCGCCGCCACCCTGATCGACGACGTCCGGCGCCAGCTCGGCCGCGAGCCCGAGGGCTCGCCGCACGACGCGGCGCCTCAGGCCCGGACGATCTCCGAGACCTTTTCAGAAATGGCTGAACGCGCCCGCCGCGAAAACGCGCGTGGCTCCGTCGACACCTTGAAAGCCGGGCCGTCCGCTGCCTGAGGCGACGGTGCCGAGGACCGCGACCGGCACGCCCGCGAGCGAGGCCGCCTGGCGGAACGCGTCGAGGTCGTCGGGCGCCACGGTGCAGAGGATCTCGTAATCGTCGCCGCCGGTGACGGCGACGTCGAGGAGGTCGGGCCTCCCATCGACGACGCGGGCGGCGGCTTGCGACAGCGGGAGCGCCGCGGTGTCGATCGTCGCCGTCGCGCCGGCACCGGCCAGCATCTTGGCGAGGTCGCCGGCGAGCCCGTCGGACACGTCCATCGCCGCGGTCGCGAAGCGCAGCACCGCGTCGGCGAGGGCCAGCCGCGGCCGCGGGTGCAGGTAGCGGTCGGCCAGATGGCTGCGCGATGCGCCATCGAGCGCCCGGACCCATTCGGCATCCGGCTTGAGCCGCATCCGCAGGCCGAGCGCCGCGTCGCCGATGGTGCCGCTGACGCAGATCCGGTCGCCGACCCGCGCCGTGGTACGGCGCACGATGCGCCCCGCGGGGACTTCGCCGATCGCGGTGATGCCGATCAGCGCCGGACCGCCCGACCGCACCGTGTCGCCGCCGAGCAGCGGGCAGCCGGACGCCCGGCTCGCCTGCCCGAGCCCTTCGGCGAAGGCGGCGAGCCACGCCTCGGTCCAGTCCGCCGGCAAAGCCAGCGTGAGCAGGAAGCCGCGCGGCGCGGCGCCCTTGGCGGCGATGTCGGAGAGGTTCACCCCGAGCGCCTTGCGCGCGAGCGAGCCGGGCGGGTCGTCGGGAAAGTAATGGACGCCGGAGACGATCGCGTCGGCGGTGAGCACGAGGTCGTGGCCGGGGCTCGGCGCGAGGCTCGCCGCATCGTCGCGCAGGCCATCGGCGCCGGGGCCGGCGAGCGGCGCGAAGTAGCGCGCGATCAGCGCGTCCTCGGTCGGGCGCGATGCGCTCACCGGACGCTCACCCCTGCTTGGCGCCGGCCAGTTCCGCCGCGCGGGTCTGGCGCGCGACCTTGTCGAGGACGGCGTTGACCATGCCCGGCTCGTCGCCGGTGTAGAAGCTGTGGGCGACGTCGACGTATTCCGAGATGGCGGCACGGGCCGGAACGTCGCGGCGGAACATCAGCTCGTAGGTGCCGGCGCGCAGGATGGCGCGCAGCACCACCTCGATGCGCTTGAGCGGCCAGCCCTGGCTCAGCGCCTGGTCGATCTGCGGATCGATCGCGCGCTGCTCCTCCACCACGCCGCGCAGCAGGTCGCGGAAGAAGGCCGGCTCGGCCGCCGGGTGCAGCACGCCATCGATCTCCTTGCCGAGCCAGAAGGTCTCGAACTCGGCGAGCGCGTCGAGCACGCCCTTGCCGGAGATCTCCATGTCGTAGAGCGCCTGCACCACGGAGAGCCGGGCGCCGCTGCGCGGATTGATCTTGGTCATGATCGTCAGGCTCTCATGCAGCGGCGGCCGCGCGCTTGAGCGCCAGCACCGCGAGTGCCGCCTCGGCCGCGCCGCCGCCCTTGTTCATCTCGGAGACGCGGGCACGGGCTTGGGCCTGCGCCTCGTTCTCCACCGTCAGGATGCCGTTGCCGAGCGGCAGGCACAGGTCGACGGACAGGTCCATCAGCGCGCGCGCGCTCTCGCCGGCGACGATGTCGTAATGCCCGGTCTCGCCGCGGATGACGCAGCCCAGAGCCACCACGGCGTCGTAGGGCGTGCCGGCCGTCTCGGCCGCTGCGAGTAGGATCGCCACCGTCGCCGGAATCTCGAGCGCGCCCGGCACCGTCACGACCGTCGCCTCGGCCTCGGCCGCCGCGATGGCGGCGCGGGCGCCTTCGAGCAGGTCGTCGGACAGGCCGTCGTAGAAGCGCGCCTCGACCACGAGGACCCGGGCGCCGGGCGTTTTCGGGGACGCGGGCGCGTCCTTGCGTTCGATGTACATGGGACTCGTGGGACTCCGGCGGACCCGCCGCGCGGGCGGCGGGCGCTGACCGACGCGCCGTCTCCGGCCGTCTCGCATCCAGGGTGTTCGGGGCAGCGAGGGTTAGACCGAAGCGGCCGCCGCCACAAGCGCGCCCGCACGGGGCCGCCTGCGGGCAGGGCATCGCTTCCATGCGCCCGGGTCCATGCGCCGAGTGCATATGCCCGATTCTCCGGGCCCGAGCGCGACGCGGCAGGCGGCGCATCGTTTTCCCGGCATCGGCGTGGCCGGGATGGCCCGCGGCTTGCTCCCCGGTTTCGCCGCAGGGGTGCAGGGCGAAGGAACCGCATGAACGTCGAGCTGATCGGGCTGACCAAGCGCTACGGCGCGACCCTCGCCGTCGATGCGATCGACCTGAAAATCCCGTCGGGCGCCTATTGCTGCCTGCTCGGCCCGTCGGGCTGCGGCAAGACCACGACGCTGCGGATGATCGGCGGCCACGAGGCGGTCAGCGCCGGCGAGGTCGTGATCGGCCCGCGTGCCGTCGGTGACGCGCCGCCCGCGGAGCGCGGCACGGCGATGATGTTCCAGAGCTACGCGCTGTTCCCGCACCTGACCTGCCGGGACAACGTCGCGTTCTCGCTCAGGATGCGCGGCGTCGCGAAGGCCGAGCGCCGCGCCAAGGCCGACGCGATGCTCGACCTCGTGCAGATGGGGCACCTCGCCGACCGGCTTCCGGCGCAGCTCTCGGGCGGGCAGCAGCAGCGCGTGGCGCTCGCCCGCGCGCTGGTCACCGGACCGAAGGTGCTGCTCCTCGACGAGCCGCTTTCGGCCCTCGACCCGTTCCTCCGGGTGCGGATGCGGGTGGAGCTCAAGCGCATCCAGGCCGAGCTCGGCCTCACCTTCATCCACGTCACCCACAGCCAGGAGGAGGCGATGGCGCTCTCCGACCTCGTCGTGGTGATGAACGGCGGCAAGATCGAGCAGGCCGGCGACCCGCGCACGGTGTTCGAGCGGCCGGCCTCGGCCTTCGTCGCCCGCTTCATCGGCGGCCACAACGTCATCGCCCTGCCCGAGGGCAAGGTCGCGGTGCGCGCCGACCGGATGCGGCTCGGGGCCGAGGCCGGCGACGGCGCCGTGCAGGCCCGCGTCCTCGCGGTCGAGTACCAGGGCGCCAGCGTGCAGGTGGCGCTCGAGGCGGACGGGATGACCGAGCCGGGCGGGCTGAGCGCGGTCGTCGACGACGCGACCTTCGCCGGCCGCCCGCTGGCGCCGGGCGACCGCGTGGCGCTCGGCTGGGACCCCGCCGCCGCGCACCGCCTCGACGCCTGAGGCGACCGGCATCAAGAAAAGAAAGGGACGACGATGACCAACGGCATCAGATTCACGCGGCGCACGCTGCTCCAGGGAGCCGGCACCGCCCTCGCGGCCGGGCCGATCACCGGATTTCCCGCCGTCCACGCGGCCGAGCCGGTGACGCTGCGCTACCTCGGCACCGCCGTGAACCAGTCCGGCGACATCGCCCGGAAGGTGAAGGAGGATCTCGGGATCACGATCGAGTACATCCCGGTCGTCACCGACGAGGTGACGAAGCGCGCGGTGACGCAGCCGAACTCCTTCGACCTGATCGACACCGAGTTCTTCAGTCTGAAGAAGATCGTCCCCTCGGGCAACATCCTCGGCATGGATGCGCGCCGGATCAAGAACGCCGACAAGATCACCCCGATCTTCACCAAGGGTGAGATCGCCGGCAAGGCGATCGGCGACCAGGGCACCGCGCCGAAGAAGGTGTTCTACCTCGAAGGCCAGACGGGCAAGACCTTCGCGTCATCGCCGACCGAGTGGATCACCCTGATCCCGACGACCTACAACGCCGACACGCTCGGCATCCGCCCGGACCTGATCAAGCGCCCGATCACCAGCTGGAAGGAGCTGCTGAACCCCGAGTTCAAGGGCCGCGCCTCGATTCTCAACATCCCCTCCATCGGCATCATGGACGCGGCGATGGTGGTGGAGGCCACCGGCGACTACACCTACGCCGACAAGGGCAACATGACGAAGGCGGAGATCGACCGCACGATCAAGCTGCTGATCGAGGCCAAGCGCGCCGGCCAGTTCCGCGCCTTTTGGCAGGACTTCAACGAATCCGTGAACCTGATGGCGTCCGGCGAGACGGTGATCCAGTCGATGTGGTCGCCCGCCGTCACCAAGGTGCGCACGCAGGGGGTCGCCTGCACCTATCAGCCACTGAAGGAAGGCTACCGCGCCTGGGCCACGGGCTTCGGCCTGCCGAAGACGCTGACCGGCCGCAAGCTCGACGCGGCCTACGACTTCGTCAACTGGTTCCTTTCCGGCTGGGCCGGCGCCTACCTCAACCGCCAGGGCTACTATTCCGCCGTGCCCGAGACCGCCAAGACCCAGATGGAGCCGTACGAGTGGGCCTACTGGATGGAGGGCAAGCCCGCCGAGAAGGACATCCACGGCCCCGACGGCGGCCTGCTCGAGAAGGCCGGCGCCACCCGCGACGGCGGCGCCTTCGAGGCCCGCATGGGCGCGGTCGCCTGCTGGAACGCGGTCATGGACGAGAACACCTACATGGTCCGCAAGTGGAACGAGTTCATCGCGGCGTGAGGACGATGGCTGCGCCGCGCCCTTCGTTCGCCGAGGCCATGGTGCTCACGCACTTCGGCATTTCGCCTATGCATGGATCGTTCGAAGCACCGCCCTGCCCCCTCTCCCGAACGGGAGAGGGAACCCGCGATTCGAGGACAGGCGCCGTGGAACCGGTCGCCCGCGGACGCGGAAGGGAACGGCGCCCGCTGCATCGGTCGGAGGGCTCGCGATGAGCAACGTTGCGCTTCCCGCCCTCGCCGACGTGCCGGCGAATTCGGTTCGGGCCGAGGCCGCCCCGGCCCGCCGCCGGCGGCCCCTCGCCTATCTCCAGGCCGCGCCGATGGCGCTGGTGTTCCTGGTCTTCCTCGCGATCCCGCTCCTGCTGACGCTGATGGTCAGCTTTTGGGAGTACAACGAGTACGAGATCATCCCGGCCTTCACGCTGCAGAACTACCGCGACGTGTTCGAGGGCTGCGGCAACCTCGCCGACCCGTGCACCACGGCGCGGACCTATCTCTCGACTCTCAAGTTCTGCGCGCTGACGCTGGCCTTCACGCTGCTGATCGGGTTCCCGGTCGCGTACTTCCTCGCCTTCCACGTCCGCTCGCGCACCGTGCAGATGGGGCTGTTCCTGCTGTGCACGATCCCGTTCTGGACCTCGAACGTGATCCGCATGATCTCGTGGATCCCGCTGCTCGGGCGCAACGGCCTCGTCAACGACACCCTGCAGGGGATGGGCGTGATCGGGAGCCCGATCGAGGGTCTGCTGTACTCGGACTTCTCGGTGACCTTGGCTTTCGTGCACCTCTACACGGTCTTCATGATCGTGCCGATCTTCAACAGCATGGCGCGGATCGACCGATCGCTGATCGAGGCGGCCTACGATGCCGGGGCCACGGGGTGGCAGACGCTGTGGAGCGTGATCGTTCCCCTGTGCAAGCCGGGCATCGCCATCGGGACGATCTTCGTGCTCACCCTCGTGATGGGCGACTTCGTCACCGTCGGGGTGATGGGCGGCCAGCAGATCGCGTCGGTCGGCAAGGTGATCCAGGTGCAGATGTCGTACCTGCAGTTCCCGGCCGCGGCCGCCAACGCCGTGGTGCTGCTCGCCGCCGTGCTGATGATGATCCTCGGGCTCACCCGGGTGATCGACCTGCGGCGGGAACTCTGACCATGACGGAGCCTTCGGCGTGAGCGATCGTCCCCGAGGCCTGGCCTTCGCCGCGCTGGCCGCGTTCTTTGCGCTCTACGTGCTGTTCCTCTACGGCCCGACCCTGACGATCCTGGCGCTGAGCTTCCAGGGTCCGCAGGGCGGCCTGACGTTTCCGATGAACGGCGTCTCGACGCACTGGTTCGCCAAGCTCTGGGCCGGCGGCGGCATCGTCGACATCTGGGCGGCGTTCGGGCGCTCGCTCCGCCTCGGCTTCGTGGTGATGGCGCTCACCGTCGTCCTGGCGTTCTTCGCGGGCCTCGCCTTCCGCAAGGGCTTTCGCGGCGCCAACGCCCTGTTCGCCATCGCGGTCGCCAGCCTGATCGTGCCCTCGATCGTGGTCTCCCTCGGGATCGGCCTCGAGTTCCGTCTGGTCGACGACGCGATCAACGCTTTGGCGGCCGCCACCGGCTGGGGATGGCTGCAGGACCACGGCACCGCCATGGGGCTCTACACCTCGGCGCTCGGGGCGCACCTGACCTGGACGCTGCCCTTCGGCCTTCTCATCATGTTCGCGGTCTTCAACCGGTTCGATCCGGCCTACGAGGAGGCCGCCCGCGACCTCGGCGCAACCGGAGCGCAGACGCTGCGCCACGTCGTGGTCCCGATCCTGGCGCCGGCCCTGGTCGGCGTCGCCCTGTTCGGCTTCACCCTGTCCTTCGACGAGCTCGCCCGCACCAGCCAGGCGATCGGCGGGCGCAACACCCTGCCGCTCGAGCTCCAGGGTCTCACCACCACGGTGACGACGCCGGAGATCTACGCGCTGGGAAGCCTGACGACGGCGGTGTCGGCCGTCGTGATCGGCACGGCGCTCGCGGCGAGCCTGTGGTTGCAGCGCCGCCGGGCCCGCCGCAGCCTGGCGCTGCCGTAGCGGCTCGTCCGCGATTGCGCGATGCCTTCGGGATCGTACGTTCAGCCCCCGCGAACGCGACGCGCGGGCTTGATGATACGTCCGGCCGCTCCGACCGCGCCAAGAGCCAATCAGTCGGTGCCGGCCGGCTCCTCGCCGGAGCCGACGAGCGTCAGGCGCGGGGTCGAGGCCTTGCGCTCGGCGGTCTCGATCAGGCGAAGGCTCGTCGCCTGGCGGCTCTTCTTCAGGTCCTCGGCGATCTCGCTCGTGTTTCCGGAGATCCGCTTGGCGCGCTTGTCGTATTCCGCCATCGAAACGACGGAGGAGTCACCGGTCTCGGGGATGCGCGCCATGTCCACCTCGAAGGAAGAGACCGTCCGCACGAGCGCGTGGCGGGCATGACCCGAGCCTAGCACGCTTTCCCGCATTCCCGCCGAACGATTTGCCGTCGACCCACATTGCGGTTCTCGGATCGAGACGCGCGCTTTCGTGTTTGTCGCACGCGGTGTTTGCTAAATGTCGCCGAGTGTGCAAAAAGTACAACATCGATCTCTGGCCAGATATCCGGCCGTTCCGTCCGTAATGGACGTGCGCTGATTTTCTCCCACATTTCGACGACCCGCGACCTGGCGCGTGATTCACATGCGCCGGTCGAATTATGACGACTGATAAGATACGGAATTTTCTATGAGCACCGGCACCGTCAAGTGGTTCAACGATCAGAAGGGCTTCGGCTTCATCCAGCCGGATGACGGCGGCAAGGACGTCTTCGTGCACATCTCGGCTGTGGAGCGCGCCGGAATGCGCGGCCTGACCGAAGGCCAGAAGATCTCCTACGAGATGGAGACCGATCGTCGTAGCGGCAAGCAGTCCGCCGGCAGCCTCCAGGCCGCCTGAGCACCGAGTTCGCCTCGGATCGTCGTCGAAGCCGTCCCACCCGGGACGGCTTCGCGCGTTTTCGGAGCGTTGCGACCGAATCGCGATGAGCGAGCCTCATCGCCGACCGCGTCCCGCCACGGCGGGGCGCCCGCCATCCGCCGAGTGTCATGGGCCGCGAGCCTTGCGATTCGGTCCGACCTGTTTGACCGCAGCCGGCATGGGGCCGGTGGCGCATAAGGATCTTGTGTGAATCAATCCAAGGACAACCAGTTCTCCGACCGGCTCGAGACCGCTGCGAAGGCGCGGGAAGCGATGCTGGCGCGCTATCGTTCGCGGCCGGCCGCCGATGATCCCGCCGTCGTCGCCCGCCAGGCCGAGCGTCAGGCCGTGATCGAGGCCCGCGAGGAGCGCAACAAGGAGCGCGAGGCCGCCCGGGTCGCCGCCGAGATCCAGCGCGTCGCCGAGGCGAAGGCCCAGCGCGAGTTCGAGGCTGCCGAGGTGCTGCGCATCGCCGCCGAGAAGGCCGAGCGTCAGGCCGCCCTGGCCGCCGAGCAGAAAGAGGCACGCGACGCCCGCTTCGCGGCGCGCAAGCTGCGCGCGCGCAAGTAGGCCCGCAGCCGAGCCCCGGCGGCGATCCGACCGACGCGGCTCAGGCCGCGGCGGGCGGGCCGGCGCCACCCGACCCAGCCGAATCCGTCACTTCGAACGTCGCACCCGCCCCGGGTCCGGCAGCCGGCGTCGCGGCGATCAGGAGTGATGTACGATGTCCCACAAGTTCAAGCTCGGCCAGCGTGTCCGTCAGTCGCGCGGCGGCTTCGGCTCCGTCAAGGACGATGCCTCGGGCCTGCTGTGCGAGATCGTCCGCCTGATGCCCGAGGACCGGACCGGCGAGCCCTGCTACCGGATCAAGTCCTCGGCCGGCGAGCGCGCCGCCAACGAGAGCGAGCTCTCCCTCGCCGGCTGATGCGCCACGGCGGCTGCGAGCGGTCGCCGCACACGGCCCCAACGCCTTCGGCTTCTCGCGCGCGGACGTCTGCAAGGCGCGCGGACGTGCCGTGCGTTGCCAAACGCGCGGACCTGCGCCATCTCAGCCTCGATGCCGGCCGAGGCCCTTCTCGCCAGCCGCATGCGGCTCCCGCTGACGGGCCGGGTGGCGTCTCCCGCCCCGGTCCGCCCATCGATCGGGAGCCGTTCCATCCCTGGGCGGCGTTTCACGTTGACCCCAACCCCAAGCAGGCAATGAGTAAGCGCACCAGGCAAAGGCCGCAGGAGCGAGGCTCCGTGCTGTTCGACGTGGTCTACGAGGACGGTTCGCAAGCCTCGAACCGCCGCGTCCCGATGGAGATCCTCGGTGGTCTCGACGGCGACGAGCCGGCCCGCGAGGTGATCTCGGCACAGGACGAGGAGATCGCCCAGAAGTCAGGGCGTCCGCAGCGGACGATCCTCAGTCTCTCGCGTTCGCCGATCCCCGAAGCGAAACCGAAGCCGCCCCGCGTCGCGTAAGGGAGCGCGACAGTGGGAGAGCACGACATGGGCCACAAGTTTCATCTCGGGCAGCTCGTGCGTCGCCGCGACCTCGCGGCGGCGCGAAACGGCAACCGCATCTTCGAGGTGATCGGCCTGTTGCCGGCCGAGGCGGGCGCGCCGAATTATCGGATCCGCAGCACCGAGGCCGGTACGCACGAGGTGCGCGAGGACGGCCTGACGGCCGCCTCGTGCTGCTCGGCGCCGGCATCCTGATCGGCGTCGGACCGAGCGCGCGTTGGAGCGGCGCGTCGGCAGTGGCATAAGACGGACGTCCCGCTTCCGGGGCCTCCGCCCGGACCTTCGCCCGATGCGCCGCCTCCCGCCGGCCCCGACATTCCCCGGCACGACAGCACCCCGCCCCGCACGGTGCCCGGCATGACCGCGCCGGACCTCGCGACCGTGCGTCGCCCGGCCCAGCGCCGGCTGGGCGGCCCGCGCACCCTGTGGAAGCGGCTCGCCCGCGCCATCGGCGACCTGCTGCCGAAGGGGCTCTATGCCCGCTCGCTGATCATCATCATCGCCCCGGTGGTGCTGCTGCAATCGGTGATCGCCTACACCTTCATGGAGCGGCACTGGCAGCTGGTGACCAAGCGCCTGTCCTCGGCCGTCACCGCCGACGTCGCGGCCCTGATCGACATCTACGAGGTCTATCCCCAGGACAAGGACGCCGAGACGCTCTCGCGCATCGCTGGCGAGCGGCTGAACCTCGACCTCGACATCCTGAAGGGGGCCAAGATCCCGCCGCCGGGGCCGCGGCCGTTCTTCTCGATCCTCGACGAGGCGCTGTCGGACGAGCTGAAGCGGCAGATCGGCCGGCCGTTCTGGATCGACACCGTCGGGCGCTCGAACCTGATCGAGATCCGCGTCGCGATCCCCGACGGGGTGATGCGCATCACCGCCCGCCGCTCGCAGGCCTACGCCTCGAACTCGCACATCTTCCTGGTCTGGATGATCGGCTCGTCGATGGTGCTGCTCGGCGTGGCGATCCTGTTCCTGCGCAACCAGATCAAGCCGATCCTGCGGCTGGCCGCGGTGGCGGAGGGCTTCGGCAAGGGCCGCGAGATCGAGTTCCGCCCCCGCGGCGCCCGCGAGGTCCGCCAGGCCGGCCACGCCTTCATCGAGATGAAGCGCCGCATCGAGCGGGCGATGGAGCAGCGCACGACGATGCTCAACGGCGTGAGCCACGACCTGCGCACCATCATCACGCGGTTCCGTCTCTCGCTCGCCCTGATCGAGCAGACCCCGGAGATCGACGAGCTCTCGCGCGACGTCGACGAGATGAGCCGGATGCTGGAAGGCTACCTCGCCTTCGCCCGCGGTGATTCGGCCGAGAACGCGGCGCCGACCGACATGCGCGCCCTGCTGGAGGACCTGCGCACCGACGTCGAGCGCCTGGGCGCCCAGGTCTCGGATTTCGAGCTGGCCGGGTCGCCCTCGGTCACCGTCCGGCCGGACGCGTTCCGGCGCTGCCTGTTCAACCTCGCCGCCAACGCCGCGCGCTACGGCGAGACGGTGGCGATCTCCGGCCGGGCCGAGGCGCGGGCGTTCTTCGTCTCGATCGACGACGACGGCCCGGGCATCGCGCTCGAGAGCCGCGAGGAGGTGTTCAAGCCGTTCGTGCGCCTCGACGATGCGCGGCAGGATGCCGGCGGCTCGGGCCTCGGCCTATCGATCGCCCGCGACATCGCCCGTGCCCATGGCGGCGACGTCTCGCTCCACGACAGCCCGCTCGGCGGCCTGCGGGCGACGGTGCGGGTGCCGGCGTGACGGCGGCACCGCCCGAGGCTCGTCAGCGGGCGCGTTCCTGGATGTGCGTGATCTCGAGACGGGCGCTCGTGAGGAGGTATTCCAGGGTCTTCAGGTCCAGGCCGGCCTCGTGGAAACGGACCTGCAATCCTGCCTCGCCCCTCCAGTCGTACCCGGCGTCGGAGGGAAGATATTTGAGCAGCATCGCGCTGGCGACGTTCGTACGGACGTAGCCGCGATGACGGACCAGCCTGCCGATCTGCAGCACCAGCGCGTCAATCTGCGCGCGATCCGACATGATCGAGCGCGGCTTCGACACAGGTGAGCGCATCAATTCGGTTTCCCCTTGATAGGGGCGAACATAGACGCCGAGACTTGCGTCTTTCTTAGCAACGCCGATCGATCTCGTAAAAATGTCCGCGTTGCTACCCCGCCGATATTTGTCGATCGGAACTGCAGCCGGGCTCGATCGCGCGGCAAAAAAACGGTGCGCCGGGTGTCCCCACGGCCACGCCGGGATGCTAAGGACGAGCGATCCGTCCAAGCGCGAGGGCTGCGCCGCAGCCCCGCACGACCTGAGTGCCGTTCATGAACCCGCTCGTTCCGCTCTTCATCCTGATCTCGCTGCCGCTCGCCGCGATCGGCCTCGTGCTCTACACCGACACCGGCATCGAGCCGGCCCTGTTCTACGCGTCGGTGAAGACCTTCGTGATCCTGGCCGTCATCGCCGTGGCACTGTCGTTCGGCGCGAGCAAGCTGGCCGAGCGCTCCAAGAACTGAGCGCTGCGTCCCTCCCGGCACGCGGCGTGCAGGGAGCAGGCTTCGTTCCGGGCAGGACGGCGCGCCGGGCAATCGCGAGGCTCGGCTGCGCGAATCACGAGGGCGTTTCCATGATGCAGATCGTTCCGGCCTTCGGACGCATCGGCGAGGAGAACGCCTTCGCCGTTCTCGCGCGGGCCAACGCGCTGGCGGCCCAGGGGCGCGACGTCATCAATCTCGGCATCGGCCAGCCCGACATGCCGACCCCGGCCCACATCGTCGAGGCCGGCATCCAGGCGCTGCGCGACGGCCATCACGGCTACACGCCGGCCACCGGCATCCTTCCCTTGCGCGAGGCGGTCGCCCGCGACATCCACCGGCGCCACGGCGTCGAGGTCTCACCCGAAAGCGTGATGATCGTGCCCGGCGGCAAGGTCACCATGTTCATGGCGATCCTGATGTTCGGCGAGCCCGGCGCCGAGATCCTCTATCCCGACCCCGGCTTCCCGATCTACCGCTCGATGATCGAGTTCACCGGCGCGACGCCGGTCCCGGTGCCGATCCGCGAGGGCAACGGCTTCGCCTTCTCGGCCCAGGAGACCCTGGAGCTGATCACGCCGCGGACCCGGCTGCTCATCGTCAACTCGCCGGCGAACCCGACCGGCGGCGTGACCCCGAAGGCCGAGATCGACGCCCTGGTGAAGGGGCTCGCCGACCACCCCGGCGTGGCGGTGATGTCGGACGAGATCTACGGCACCATGACCTACGACGGGCAGGCGCATCACTCGCTGCTCAAGTACGATGCGATCCGCGACCGGCTGATCTATCTCGACGGCGCCTCGAAGACCTACGCGATGACCGGTTGGCGGCTCGGCTGGTCGGTCTGGCCGAAGCCGCTCTACGAGGCGGCGCGCAAGCTCGCGGTCAACGCCCATTCCTGCGTCAACGCGGCGACGCAGTGGGCCGGCATCGCCGCGCTCGACGGGTCGCAGGATTGCGTGGCCGAGATGGTCGCCGAGTTCGACCGGCGGCGGACGATCGTGGTCGACGGCCTCAACGACCTGCCCGGCGTCTCCTGCATCGTGCCGAAGGGCGCGTTCTACGCGTTCCCGAACGTCGGCCGCACCGGCTGGAAGGCCAAGGCCCTGGCCTCGACCCTGCTGGAGGAGGCCGGCGTCGCCGTCATCGGCGGCCCGGATTTCGGCGTGCACGGCGAGGGCTACATCCGCCTGTCCTACGCCAACTCGGCCGAGAACATCCTGCGCGCGCTCGAGCGGATGAAGACGTTCCTGAGCGAGCGCAAGCCGGGCTGAGGCGACGGTCGGACGCGTACCTTTCCCTCCCCCGCAAGGGGGAGGGAAGACCCGAGCCCCTCAGGCTGCCATCGCCTGCGCATTCGGCTCGGCCGCGCGCACGTCCGCGTCGACGTGCTGCTCGAAGCGCTTGAAGTTCTCCTTGAACATGCCGACGAGCCGGTTCGCCGTCTCGGCGAAGGCGGCCTTGTTGGCCCAGGTCTTCACCGGCTGGAGGATGTGCGGCTCGACGCCGGGCACCGAGACCGGCACCGCGAAGCCGAAATACGGGTCGCGCCGGAACTCGGTCTTCGACAGCGAGCCGTCGAGCGCCGCCGTGAGCAGCCGGCGGGTGACGCGGATCGGCATCCGCCGCCCGGTGCCGACGCCGCCGCCGGTCCAGCCGGTGTTGACGAGCCAGCAATCGACGTCGTGCCGGGCGATGAGGTCGCGCAGCAGGTTGCCGTAGGTGCTCGGGTGGCGCGGCATGAACGGCGCGCCGAAGCAGGTCGAGAACGTCGCCTCGGGCCCGGTCAGCCCGCGCTCGGTGCCGGCGACCTTGGCGGTGTAGCCGGAGAGGAAGTGGTACATCGCCTCCGCACCGGTAAGCTTGGCGATCGGCGGCATCACGCCGAACGCGTCGCAGGTCAGCATTACGATGTTCTTCGGGTGCCCGGCCCGGCCGGTGTCGCTGGCGTTGGCGATGAAGTCGAGCGGGTAGGCGCAGCGGGTGTTCTCGGTGAGCGAGGCGTCGTCGAAATCCGGAATCCGGGTCTCGGGGTCGATCACCACGTTCTCCATCACCGTGCCGAAGCGCTCGGTGGTGGCGTAGATCTCGGGCTCGGCGTTGCGCGAGAGCCGGATGGTCTTGGCGTAGCAGCCGCCCTCGAAGTTGAAGATCCCGTCCGAACTCCAGCCGTGCTCGTCGTCGCCGAGCAGCTTGCGCGAGGAATCGTTGGAGAGCGTGGTCTTGCCGGTGCCCGACAGCCCGAAGAAGATCGCCGAGCCGCCTTCGGCGTCGAGGGCGGCGTTGGCCGAGCAGTGCATCGGCATCACCCCGGCGCCCGGCAGGATGTAGTTCAGGTAGGTGAAGACCGACTTCTTCATCTCGCCGGCATAGGCCGAGCCGCCGATCAGCACGATCCTGCGGGTGAAGTCGATGGCGATGACGGTCTTCGACCGGCAGCCGTGGCGGGCCGGGTCGGCCTGGAAGCTCGGCAGGTCGATGATCGTCATGTCCGGGACGTAGGCCGCGATCTCGGCGCGCGGCGGCCGGATCAGCAGGTTGCGGATGAAGAGCGAATGCCAGGCGAATTCCGAGAACACCCGCGCCTTCACCCGGTGCGCCGGGTCGGCGCCGCCGTAGAGGTCCTGCGCGAACAGCTCGCGGCCTTCGGCGTGGGCCTGGAAGTCGGCGAGCAGGGCGCCAAACTGGTCGGGCGTGATCGCGCCGTTGTTCTCCCACCAGATCTCGTTCTCGGTGCTCGCGTCGCGCACCACGAACTTGTCCTTGGGCGAGCGCCCGGTATGGCTGCCGGTGGTGGCCACCAGCGCGCCGCCGCGCGCCAGGCGGCTCTCGCCGCGGGCGAGGGATTCCTCGTAGAGGCGCGGGGCCTCGAGGTTCCAGTGCACGGCCTTCAGGTTGCGCAGGCCGATCGCCTCCGCGCCGTGGGCCGCGTTATGATCGCCGATGTTGCTCAAGGTCTCTCTCCCGGGCCCCTGCTCGCGCCGTGTCGCTGCTCCGGGCGCGCCAGGCGCCGGATCATGGGAGCGTCCGTGCGGTCGTACAGGACCGCCGCACGCAGGTTCGCCGCTCCCGGCTCGTCTTGGATAGGCGGCAAGCTTTCGCCGTCAACTTGGACGAAGGGCGGTGGGGGGACAGACGAGGGCCGCTTGTCAGGGGGCCGGAAACCGTTCACCCGAGCGCATCGCATCGCCGCCGCGTGGGACCCCACGCCGCCTTCATCCCGGCCGCGTTCGGCGGTATCGCATGGGCGCCCCCGCCCCGACCCGGCCCCGCCCAGGAAAACGAACCGTTCATGCCGCAAGCCGTCGCCGGCCCCGAGATCGAGCGCCTGATCCAGCTGCTCGCGCGGATGCCGGGCCTAGGGCCCCGCTCCGCCCGGCGGGCGGCCCTGCAGCTCATCAAGAAGCGGGACACGCTGCTCGCGCCGCTGGCCGACGCCATGCGGGTCGCGGTCGAGCGCATCGTCGTCTGCCGCGAATGCGGAAACGTCGACACCTGCGATCCGTGCACGATCTGCAGCGACCCGTCGCGCGATCCGACGCTGCTGGTCGTGGTCGAGGACGTGTCCGATCTCTGGGCGCTGGAACGCTCGGGCGCGGTGCAGGCGCGCTACCACGTGCTCGGCGGCGTGCTCTCGGCCCTCGACGGGGTCCGGCCCGAGCACCTCAACATCGCCAGCCTCGTGGAGCGGGCGGCCCGGCCGGAGGTGAAGGAGATCATCATCGCGCTGAACGCCACGGTCGACGGGCAGACCACGGCCCACTACGTCACCGACGCGATCAAGGACCTCGGCCTGACGGTGACGCGGCTCGCCCACGGCGTGCCGGTCGGCGGCGAGCTCGACTATCTCGACGAGGGCACGCTGACGGCGGCGATCCGCAGCCGCACGGCGTTCTAGGACCTGCCGCGGCGGCGGCGGCGCGGGCATTTGACCGCCCTCCCCCCGCATCCTATTCCGGCGACACGCCCGCCCCGCCACCTGCCCCGTCACCCGGTCGAGCCATGACGATCCGTCCCCTCGTGATCCTGCCCGATGCGCGCCTGCGCCTGCCGTCGGAGCCGGTCGGCCCCGTGACGAAGGAGATCCGCACCCTCGCCGACGACATGCTCGAGACGATGTACGACGCGCCCGGCGTCGGCCTCGCGGCGATCCAGATCGGCGTGACGAAGCGGATGGTGACCATCGACACCTCCAAGGAGGAGGGCGTGCGCAACCCGCAGATCTTCCTCGATCCCGAGATCGTCTGGGCCTCCGAGGAGACGCGGGTCTACGACGAGGGGTGCCTCTCGATCCCGGAGGTCTACGGCGAGGTCACGCGGCCGGACAAGGTGCGGGTGCGGTTCCGCGACCTCGACGGGGCGGTGCAGGAGATCGAGGCGTCCGGCCTGCTCGCCACCTGCATCCAGCACGAGATCGACCACCTCAACGGCGTGCTGTTCATCGATCACCTGTCGAAGCTCAAGCGCGACCGGATCGTGAAGAAGTTCACCAAGGCGGCCAAGCGCGACGCGGCCTGATCGGACACCGGACATGCGCGTCGTCTTCATGGGCACCCCGGATTTCGCGGTGCCGACGCTCGCGCGTCTTTCCGAGGACGGCCACGCCATCGCGGCGGTCTACACCCGCGCGCCGGCGAAGGCCGGGCGCGGCATGGCGCTGCGCCCCTCCCCCGTCCATGCGCTCGCGGACCGGCTCGGCCTGCCGGTCCTGACCCCGTCGACCCTCAAGGACGCCGAGGCCGCCGAGACCTTCGCGCGCCACCGGGCCGACGTCGCCGTCGTCGTCGCCTACGGCATGCTTCTGCCGCAGGCGATCCTCGACGCGCCGCGCCACGGCTGCCTCAACCTGCACGGCTCGCTGCTGCCGCGCTGGCGCGGGGCGGCGCCGATCCACCGCGCGGTGATGGCGGGCGACGGGATGAGCGGCGTCGGCGTGATGCGGATGGAAGCCGGCCTCGACACCGGGCCGGTGGCGCTGGAAGCCCGCATCCCGATCCGCCCCGGCATGACCACGGGCGACCTGCACGACGCGCTGATGCCGGCGGGCGCCGACCTGATGGCGCAAGCTCTGCAGGAGCTCGACGCCGGCACCCTGACCTTCCGGCCGCAGGACGAGGACGGCGTGCTCTACGCCAGGAAGATCATCAACGACGAGGCGCGGATCGACTGGGCCCGGGATGCCGCCGCGGTCGCGGCGCAGATCAACGGGCTGAGCCCGTTCCCGGGCGCTTACTTCGAGGTGGACCTCGGGAAGGGCGCCGAGCGGGTGAAGGTGCTGCGGGCTCTGCCCGCCACCGGATCGGGCGTCGCCGGAACGCTCCTCGACGCCGACGCCACGGTCGCCTGCGGCTCGGGCGCCGTGCGGATCCTGGAGGTCCGACGCGCCGGAAAGAGCGGCAGCGCCAGCGGCGCGGAGTTCCTGCGCGGGGCGCGGGTGATTGCCGGCGCGCGTTTCGGATGAGGGAAATCGACAACCGCCCGTTCCCTCCCCCTTCTGCGGGGGAAGGTACCCTGCGCCGCAGGGGGGGAGGGAAAGGCGCGTCCTCCGCTCACCCGCAGAGACGACCCTGATGCCGCGCTACAAGCTCGTCATCGAGTACGACGGCGCGCCCTTCCGTGGTTGGCAGCGGCAGGCCGACGCGCCGAGCGTGCAGGGCGCGATCGAGACGGCGGTGACGCGGTTCTCGGGCGAGACGCAGGGGCTGACCTGCGCCGGGCGCACCGATTCCGGCGTGCACGCGACGCATCAGGTCGCCCATCTCGATCTCGCCAAGGCGTGGCGGACGGACGTGGTGCGCGACGCGCTGAACGCGCATCTACGCCGGGTGCCGGTCTCGATCCTCTCGGCGGAGATCGTCCCCCCCGACTTCAACGCGCGGCATTGGGCGATCCGGCGGCACTATCGCTACCGCATCCTCGACCGGCGCAGCCCGCCGACCTTCACCGGCGGCCAGGTCTGGCACGTGCCCTGGGCGCTCGATGCGGCGGCGATGCACGCGGCCGGGCAGAGCCTGCTCGGCCTGCACGACTTCACCGCCTTCCGCGCCGCCGAGTGCCAGGCCAACAGCCCGGTGCGCACCCTCGACCGCCTCGATGTCACCCGCCGTGCGATGGGATCGATGGAGGAGATCGTGGTCGAGACCCACGCCCGCTCCTTCCTGCACCATCAGGTCCGCAGCATGGTCGGCACGCTGATGCTCGCCGGAAGCGGACGCCTCGATGCGGCCGGCGTCGCCGACATCCTGGCCTCGCGCGACCGCAGCCGCTGCGGCCCGATGGCGCCCGCCTGCGGGCTGTGCTTCGTCGGCGTGGATTATCCCGCCGAGGGCCCACCCGTCTGGCCCGACGCCGGGAAGTAGGCGTCGAGCATCCGGCCGTAGATCGCCGTCAGGCGGTCGAGGTCGGCGACCGGCACGCACTCGTCGACCTGATGCATGGTCTCGCCGACGAGGCCGAACTCGATGACCGGGCAGAAATCCTTGATGAAGCGCGCGTCCGAGGTGCCGCCGGTGGTCGAGAGCTTCGGGCGCAGCCCGGTCTCGGCCTCGATCGCGTCGGAGACGAGCGCGACGAAGGCGTCGGGCTGGGTCAGGAAGGCCGGAGAGTTCGAGGGCGCGAGGTCGAGGGCGTAGCGGACCGTGCCGCCGGCGGCCGCGTCGAGGCGGCGGCGGATCTCGGCGGCGAGCGTCTGCGCGTCCCATCCCTCGTTGAAGCGGATGTTGAACACCGCCCGCGCGTCGGCCGGGATGACGTTGGTCGCGGGGTTGCCGACGTCGATCGTCGTGAACTCGAGGTTCGAGGCGTCGAAATGCGCGGTGCCGCCGTCGAGCGGGTCCGCGGCCAGCGCCGAGGCGAGGCGCAGCATGCTCGGGATCGGGTTCTCGGCCCGGTGCGGGTAGGCGACGTGGCCCTGCCGCCCGTGGACGGTGAGCTTGCCGGTGAGCGAGCCGCGCCGCCCGATCTTGATCATCTCGCCCAGGGTGCTCGGGTTCGTCGGCTCGCCGAGCAGGCAATGGTCGAAGCGCTCGCCCCGGGCCTTCGCCCAGTCGAGCAGCTTGACGGTCCCGTTGACCGCCGGTCCCTCCTCGTCGCCGGTGATCAGGAAGGCGATCGAGCCGTGAAGACCCGAGCCGCGCGCCTGCAGGAACCGGAGTGTGGCGGCGAGCATGCAGGCGATGCCGCCCTTCATGTCCACGGCGCCGCGCCCGTAGAGAACGCCGTCGGCGACCGCGCCCGCGAACGGGCCGCTCCGCCACGCGGCGGCGTCTCCCGGCGGCACCACGTCGGTATGGCCGGCAAACAGCAGGCAGGGCGCGCCGGTGCCGATCCGGGCATAGAGGTTCTCGACGTCCGGCGTGCCGGACTCGGAAAAGACCGGGCGCGAGACGGCAAACCCGGCCGCGGTGAGGATCCGGTCGAGCAGCGCGAGCGCCCCGCCCTCCTCCGGGGTCACCGAGGGGCAGCGCAGCAGCGCCTGCGCCAGGTCGAGCGGGCTCGCCTCGGCGCTCACGCCGACACCTCAACGATCACCGAGGCCTCGCCCGTGGAGCTACCGTGACGGTGTGGATCCGTCGGCGCGATGGGGGAGGACGGCGGCTGCATCTTCAACCCTTCTTGAGAAACCGAGCTTACGACAACCCGGAGCAGGAACAGGCACCGCACCGCAAGGGCCGCGGCAGGATAGGAGCATCGCGGCATGGTTGCGAAGGCGTGGTCCGAGCTCGCCGCTTCCCGCAACCATCTCAGTCTGATGGAGCCTCCGCCGGAGAAGCGATCGGGCGGGGGCCGCCACACGGTGATGATCCCGGCGACGATCACCTGTCCCGACGGGACGACCCATGCCTGCGTGATCCGCGACATGTCGGTCGCGGGCGCGAAGCTCGCGATCTCGCGCCGCCATCGCCTGCCGCCGGGCTTCGCCCTCACCGTGCCCGGGTACGACCATGCCTATCCGGTCGCACGCAAGTGGCAGCGCGGAGACTTCGCCGGCGTGGTGCTGACGCTTCCAAAGCCCGACGGCGAGCCGCATCCGGAGTGATGCGCGGCTGCGCGAGGCGACCGCCGCCTCGCGCTCCGAGACCCGCGCGCGGCGGCTACTTCAGCACCGCCACCTGTGCGTCGCCGAGGCGACGCGTGACGCTGACGGTGACGTCGCTGCCGTGGCGTTGGAACCGCAGGTCGACCCGCGAATCGCCCAGGCGCACGTTGTAGAGCGAGACCCCGTCGAGGAACGCCGGCAGGATCGGGTTGCGCAGGCGGACGCGGTTGCGCGCGTGGTCGAGCTCCAGCCCGAGGCAGGCCGAGAGGAAGGCGAACGGCGCCGCCGCGGCCCAGGCCTGCGGGCTGCACGCCACCGGGTAGGAGACCGGCCCGCGCTGGCGCCGGCGCATGAAGCCGCAGAACAGCTCCGGCAACCGCTTCTGGTCCTGGTACAAGGCGGTCTCGAACATGCCCTGGAAGATGCGCGCGGCCTCGTGCTTCAGGTCGTAGCGGGCGAGCCCCATCGCGATGATCGCGTTGTCGTGCGGCCAGATCGAGCCGTTGTGGTACGACATCGGGTTGTAGCGCGCCTCGCCGCGGGCGATCGTGCGCACGCCCCAGCCGTTGAAGCCGTCCTTCGACAGCAGCGTCGCCGCCACCTGCGCCGCCCGCTCGGGCTTGGCGATGCCGGTGAACAGGGCGTGGCCCGCATTGGACGAGCGCACGGCGCATTGGCGCTTCTCGCCGTCGAGCGCCAGCGCGTAGGTGCCGATCTCGGCGTTCCAGAACGCGGCGTCGAACTTTTCGCGCAGGTCGTTCGCCTCGAGCGTCAGGCTCTCGGCCATGGCGTCGTGGCCGAGCATCGCAGCGAGCTTGGCCATGCCGTTCTTGGCGGCGTAGACGTAGCCCTGGACCTCGCACAGCGCGATCGGGCCCTTGGCCAGGTGCCCGTCGGTGTGGAAGATCGAATCGTGGCTGTCCTTCCAGCCCTGGTTCTCCAGCCCCTTGTCGGTGTCGCGGGCGTACTCGACGAAGCCGTCGCCGTCGCGGTCGCCGTACTCGTTCATCCAGGCCAGCGCGAGCTCGAGCGCGGGCCAGATCCGGGTGATGGTCTCGCGGTCGCCGGTGACGGCGTAATAGTCCCAGGCCAACATCACGAAGAGCGGCGTGCCGTCGATGGTGCCGTAATAGTGCCGGAACGGCACCTCGCCGAGCATCGCCATCTCGCCGCGGCGGGTCTCGTGCAGCACCTTGCCAGGCTGCGCGTCGGCGGCCGGATCGACGGTCTTGGCCTGCGTCACCGCGAGGTAGCGCAGCACGCCCTTGGCGAACTTCGGATCGATCCACAGCGCCATCATCGCGGTGATGATGCCGTCGCGCCCGAACACCGTGGAGTACCAGGGGATGCCGGCGAACGGGTAGATGCCCTCGGGCGTCCGGCTCGCCAGCATGTAGAGGTCGGCGGTGGCGCGGCAGGCGGCCTCGTTGAATTGGTCGTTCGACGAGATGATCGTGGTGATGCCGGCGGTCAGCTCGCGCAGGTCGCGCCGCGCGTCGCGGTAGGCGCGGGCGAAGACCATGCCTTCGTAGAGGCCCTTCGGCGGCCGCACCGCGGTGCTGCCCGAGGCGAGCGAGAGCGCGGCGGCGGCATCCTCGCCGGTCTTCTCGGCGGACGGCGCGCTGGTGAAGGCGCGATGCGCCTCGCACACCACGCGGACGAACAGCGAGGCGCGGCCCTCGGGCGCCAGCGTCACCTCGAAGACGGCACGGCCGGGCTCGAGCAGCTTCGGCTTGGGCCCGAAATGCAGGGCGGTGGTGCGCACGATCTCGTCGAGGCCGACGTAGCGGAACTGCACCTCCTGGTCGCTCGCGACCTGCACCGCGCGCTTGCCGCGGCTGGTGCGCGCCGTGCCGCGGACCTCGAACAGGTCGCGGTAATCGGCATCGAACGTCACCTCGATGCGCAGGGTGCGCTGGCGGGAATCGTAGGAGCGCAGGCCGATCCGGTCGTAGCAGGCGCCGCGGAACAGAAATTTCGTGCGCTCGATCGCGATGATCTCGCGCGCCAGCGTAATCTCGTCGCCGCCGTCGAGGCGGATGTCGGGGGTCGTCATGTCGACCGAGAGCGCGCCGTTGTCGTCCTGCATCACCGAGGACAGCATCAGCGGGCGCTGGCCCTCGATGGTGAAGTGCAGGCGCGACAGGTAGCGCGTATCCTGAAAGTACAGGCCTTCCGGGCCGGGCTGCACGCCGATGTCGCCGAACGAATCCAGCACGGCGAAGGCCTCGCCGAACTTGAGCGAGCGCAGCGGCCGGTCCACCAGCGAGGTCTGCGCCTCGATGTGGTACTGCGGAAGCACCTCGTCGGCATCCTGGAAGCCGCGCGGAATCTTCTGCTGCGCCTCGCTGCCGGGCTGCGCCTTTGCCGTCATCGTGTCCGCCATGCGTGACCTGCTCCGCGCATCCTGGAATGCGAATCGAAAGGGCCGCCGGATCGCGCCTTTGCGATGCGGCGGCCCTGGTGACCGTCTGATTGAGCCGTTTGTACGACGGGGCGAGGACGGAGAAAACCCTGCCCGCGCCGCTTCGACGGCCCTTGGGCGGCCCTTGCAAGCCGAGTGCCGGATGCGGCGGCGGGCGAGGCCCGCCGCGACCGGATCAGGCCGGCATCGCGGCGATCGAGATCGCCGGGCGGGCCGAGCCGTTCATCTCGCCGTAATGCGGGGCGAAGGCGGAGGCGGTCGGCAGGGCGATCACCGAATCGCGGGCGGCGAGCAGTTCCTCGTAGGCCGCGACGTACTTCTTGACCATGCACTCGGCGGTGAACGCGCTCTCGAAGTGGCGGCGGACGCCGGCGCGGCTCATGGTCTTGACCTTGGCCACCGCGGCGACCGCGTCGTCCATCGTCTCGCACAGCACGCCGCTGACGCCGTCGGCGATCACCTCCGGCACGGAGCCGTTGCGGAAGGCGATCACCGGGGTACCGGCCGACATCGCCTCGATCATCACCAGGCCGAAGGGCTCCGGCCAGTCGATCGGGAAGGCGAGCGCCAGGGCATTGCCGAGGAATTCCTTCTTCTGCTCCTCGTTGATCTCGCCGATATACTCGATCAGCGGGTGGTGGATCATCGGCTCGATGACCTCGTCCCAGTAATCCTGATCGGCCTTGTCGACCTTGGCGGCGATCTTCAGCGGCGTGCCGGAGCGGATCGCCATCTCGATGGCGCGGTCCGGGCGCTTCTCCGGCGAGATGCGGCCGAGGAAGGCGAGGTAGCCGCCCTTGGCCTCGGGGGAATACGGGCAGTTCTGGGCCGGCAGGCCGTGATGGATCGTCGACAGCCAGTTGACGTTCGGCGGCATCGGCTCGCGCTGGTTGTCGGAGATCGACACCAGCGGCATCCCGGTGAAGGTCTTGTAGACGGGCATAAAGTCCGGCACGTCGAGGCGGCCGTGCATCGTGGTGATGCACTTGTGGTTCAGATCCTCGAACATGGGATACTGAAGCAGATCGATGTGAAAATGCAGGATGTCGAACTCGTGCGCCCGACGATGAACCTGGTGCAGCATCGCGAGATGGCTCGCGGTATGATCGCGATAGCCCAGAAGACGCAGACCTTCGGGCGTGCAGGCCGCGAGCTTGGCGGACGTCTCGGAATCGCCGCTCGCGAACAAGGTGACGTCGTGGCCCTGGCGGACCAGTTCTTCGGTGATCCAGCTGACGACGCGCTCTGTGCCGCCGTAGAACTTGGGCGGTACGGCTTCCGAGAGCGGGGCGATCTGGGCAATGCGCACGAAAGGTCTCCTGAGTAGCCTGCGTTTCGGGGATCTAACCCGACCCGGGCTGAGTGGGACATGAACGAAACCCACGGCCAAGGTTATGGTTCCTTGTGCGGTGCAAAGGCAGCGCTTCGTCGTCATCGCCGGGACTTGTCCCCGGTATCCTCGACGACCGGTCGCGCGCCCTCGGCTCGCGAGGATCCGGTACTGAGGTGAGCGTTTCGAGCGCAGGACGAAAGGCCGGCGACACGCGGGCTTCGAACGCGGTCGACGGCCTCCTCCTGCAGCGAAGCCGACGATCGGGCGCCTCTCTCACGCGACCGAGCCGGAGGCGAGCGCAGCGGGCTCCGGGTGCTGCGGGCCGACGGGACGGACCCGTTGGGGCGCCGGGCATTGAAGCGGCGCGCGGTTTCTGCCATAAGCCGCCCCGCGTGGAACCGCCCGGCCGGTTAGGGCTGCCGTGGCGGTTCATGCTGCTCCACCAGAAGCATCCATCGAGCGCACCCCTCCGGCCATCGTCGGACGGCTGGGGTTTCGCGCAGCGGAGAGCCAAATGCCCAAGCTGAAGACCAAATCGGGCGCCAAGAAGCGCTTCAAGATCACCGGGACCGGCAAGGTCATGTACGCCCAGGCCGGCAAGCGCCACGGGATGATCAAGCGGACGACGAAGCAGATCCGCAACCTGCGCGGCACCACCACCCTGTTCGAGGGCGATGCCGCCAACGTGAAGAAGTACTTCCTGCCCAACAGCCGGTAAGCCCTTCACGACCGCCGAGACTGCTTTTTTCGATCCAGGAGATACACCATGGCCCGCGTCAAACGCGGCGTGACCAGTCACGCCAAGCACAAGAAAGTCCTCAAGGCCGCCCGTGGCTATTACGGCCGGCGCAAGAACACGATCCGCATCGCCAAGCAGGCGGTCGAGAAGGGCATGCAGTATGCCTACCGCGACCGCAAGAACAAGAAGCGCACGTTCCGCGCCCTCTGGATCCAGCGCCTGAACGCTGCCGTCCGCGAGCACGGCCTGACCTATTCGCGCTTCATCGACGGCCTGGCGAAGTCCGGCATCGCGGTCGACCGCAAGGCGCTGTCCGACCTCGCGATCCACGAGCCGGCGAGCTTCGCCGTCGTGGTCGAGAAGGCCAAGGCCGCCCTGCCCGCTCAGTCCGCCAAGGCCGCCTGAGCCTCATCCGAGCGACGAACCGGCGAAAGGCGCGGGGCTCCCTCGGGGAGCGCCGCGCCTTCGTCATGTTCGCACACCCTGTGACCACGAGCCTGCGCGCCGACGGCGCCGGGCGGTGAACCGCACGCGATGGGACAGCGATGACCGATCTCGACACCCTCGAACGCGACCTGCTCGCCCAGGTCGCGGCCGCCGCCGACGAGGCGTCGCTCGAGGCCCTGCGCGTCGCGGCGCTCGGCAAGAAGGGCAGCGTCTCCGAGTTGCTGAAGACGCTGGGCGCGATGAGCCCGGAGGAGCGCAAGCAGCGCGGCCCGCTCATCAACGGCCTGCGCGACCGGGTGCAGGGCGCGATCGCCCAGCGCCGCGACGCGCTCGCCGAGGCGGCCCTCGAAGCGCGGCTCGCGGCCGAGCGCATCGACGTGACCCTGCCGCTGCGCGAGGCGCCCGAGTCCCGCGGCCGCATCCACCCGATCAGCCAGGTCATCGACGAGATCACCGCGATCTTCGCCGACATGGGGTTCTCGGTCGCCGAAGGCCCGGACATCGAGACCGACGAGCTGAACTTCACCGCGCTGAACTTCCCGCCCGGGCATCCGGCGCGGGAGATGCACGACACCTTCTTCCTGGCGCCCGACGCCGAGGGCAAGCGCAAGGTGCTGCGCACACACACCTCGCCGGTCCAGATCCGCACCATGCGGTCGCAGACGCCGCCGATCCGGGTGATCATCCCGGGCCGGACCTACCGGCACGATTCCGACCAGACCCACACGCCGATGTTCCATCAGGTCGAGGGGCTGGTGATCGACAAGGCGGCCAATATCGCCAACCTGAAATGGGTGCTCGAGGCGTTCTGCAAGGCGTTCTTCGAGGTCGACGCGGTCAAGATGCGCTTCCGACCCTCGTTCTTCCCCTTCACCGAGCCCTCGGCGGAGGTCGATATCCAGTGCTCGCGCAAGGGCGGCGAGATCCGCTTCGGCGAGGGCACCGACTGGCTCGAGATCCTCGGCTGCGGCATGGTGCACCCGAACGTGCTGCGGAATTGCGGCCTCGACCCGAGCGAGGTCCAGGGCTTCGCCTTCGGCGTCGGCATCGACCGCATCGCGATGCTCAAGTACGGCATGCCGGACCTGCGGCCGTTCTTCGAGGCCGACCTGCGCTGGATCGAGCATTACGGCTTCCGCCCGCTCGACGTGCCGAGCCTGATCGGCGGCCTGACGGGGTGACAACGCACGAGGTCGAAGCGATGACCGAACAGGAATTGACGACGCTCGCCAACGACATCCTTCGCGACGTTCTGGCGCCGCACGGCTTCGAGCACGCGGACATGATCGCCGGGTCCGATCACGACGGAGAACCGTCGCTCGTGGTGATCGCGCATTTCAAGTCGGATGCGGGCGTCACCGACGGTGCCGTATCGACGAAGGCCCTATCGCGGCTCCGGCAGGGATTGCTGGATCGCGGAGAAACCCGTTTTCCCTACATCCGCTACGACTATCCCGGAGACGAAGTCCTCGGCGACGATGTTTCCGACGAGGACCACCACGACGTCGGGATTGCCGGCAAAGGTGCGCCGGACCGACTGCCGGGACACGGCTGATGCCGCGGCTGGGCAACCCGATCGTCTACGATCTGTTGGACGTCGCTTTCGGGCTTGCCGAGACGCGCGGTCGGCCCAACCTGCGCAAGGCTGCGCATCGGCGAGCGGTCAGCAGTGCCTACTACGCCGTGTTCCATGCGTTGTGCTTCGTCTGCGCGAGCGAGCTGCTCGGGTGGACGCAGCCGAACACCTTGGTGGAGCCCGTCTACCGCCTGCTCGACCACGGTGCTGCCAAGCAGCGCCTGAAAGGCCGAGGCGCCTTGGCAATCGGCCCGCAGATCGTCGATATCGGCAACAATTTCATCGACCTACAGGAAGCGCGAAACCTCGCCGATTATAGTCCGCCCGGACTCCTGGTCCGTCACGACGAGACGCTGCGATTGATCGCTCTCGCCGCTCAGACCGTCACGCTCATCGAGCAATTGCCCACATCCGATCGCAAGCAGCTTGCGGTTCTCCTCATCGCGAAGCCCCGCCTGGCTTGAGCGGAAGCATTCAAACATGAAATTTACCCTCTCCTGGCTCAAGGACCACCTCGACACCGAGGCGTCCCTCGACGTGATCGCCGAGACGCTCACCCGCATCGGGCTCGAGGTCGAGGGCATCGAGGACAAGGCGGCGGCGCTGAAGCCCTACGTGGTGGCGAAGATCCTCACCGCCGAGCAGCATCCCAACGCCGACCGGCTCAGGGTCTGCAGCGTCGACGCCGGGGACGGGCAGCCGCTCCAGGTGGTCTGCGGCGCGCCGAACGCGCGCGCCGGCCTGCTCAGCGTGTTCGCGCCGCCGGGCACCTACGTGCCGGGCAAGAACATGACCCTCTCGGTGGGCAACATCCGCGGCGTCGAGAGCCGCGGCATGCTGTGCTCGGGGGCCGAGCTCGGCCTCGGGGACGACCACGACGGCATCCTCGAGCTGCCGGCCGACGCGCCGGTGGGCACGCCCTACGCGCTGTGGGCCGGGCTCGACGATCCGGTGATCGAGATCAACCTGACGCCGAACCGCCCGGATTGCGCCTCGGTCCACGGCATCGCCCGCGACCTCGCCGCCACCGGCATCGGTACCCTGAAGCCCCTGGCCGAGCCGCGGATCCGCGGCGAAGACCCCTGCCCGGTCGCCGTCGCCCTCGACATTCCCGAGGCGGCGCGCGACCTCGCCCCGCACTTCGCCCTCCGCCGCGTGCGCGGCGTGCGCAACGGGTCCTCGCCGGACTGGATGCAGGCGCGGCTGCGTGCGATCGGCCTTCGCCCGATCAACGCGCTGGTCGACATCACCAACTACATGACCTTCGACCAGGGCCGGCCGCTGCACGTGTTCGACGCCGCCAAGGTGGCCGGCGGCCTGACCGTCCGGCTCGCCCGCGAGGGCGAGACCCTGAAGGGCCTCGATGGGCGCGAGCACACGCTCGGCGGCGAGATGGTCGTCATCGCCGACGACAACGGCGTCGAATCCATCGCCGGCATCATCGGCGGGGCGGCCTCGGGCTGCGACGCCTCCACCACCGACGTGCTGATCGAATCGGCGCTGTGGAACCCGGCCAACATCGCGCAGACCGGACGGCGGCTCGGCGTGATCACCGATGCGCGCTACCGCTTCGAGCGCGGCGTCGACCCGGCCTCGACGCTGCCCGGGCTCGACCGCGCGACGCAGCTCGTCCTCGACCTCTGCGGCGGGATCCCGTCCGAGGCGACGATCGCCGGCGCGATGCCCGAGACCGACCGCGTCGTCGACTTCCCCTGGACCGAAGTGCGGCGTCTGGCCGGGATCGAGCTGTCCCGCGCCGAGATGACCGTCACGTTGGAGGCGCTCGGCTTCCAGGTCTCCGGCACCGGCGACCGGGCGAAGGTGCTGCCGCCGTCGTGGCGGCCCGACATCGAGGGCGAGGCCGACCTCGTCGAGGAGATCATCCGCATCGCGGGCCTCGACCGGATCGAGCCGAAGCCGCTGGCGCCGCTGGCCGGCCTCGCGCGCCCGACGCTGACGCTGATCCAGAAGCGCACCCGCCGCGCCAAGCGCGCGCTGGCGAGCCGCGGCCTGATGGAAGCGGTGACGTGGTCGTTCATCCCGCACGACGACGCGGTGCTGTTCGGCGGCGGCGGCACCGACCTGGTGCTGGCCAACCCGATCGCCTCGGAACTCTCCGACATGCGGCCGAGCCTGGTGCCGGGCCTGCTGCGCGCGGCGCAGCGCAACGCCGACCGCGGCTATCCCGATGCCGCCCTGTTCGAGGTCGGGCAGTGCTTCGCCGGCGACACGCCGGAGGGACAGACCATCCGCGCCGCGGCCGTGCGCCGGGGAACGGCCAACCTCGCGGGCGGCGGGCGCCACTGGGACGGCACCGCGCCGACCGTGGACGCCTTCCAGGCCAAGGCCGACGCGATGGCGATGCTGGCCGCCCTCGGCGTTCCGACGGGCGGGCTCCAGGTCGTGGCGGGCGGCCCGGACTGGCTGCATCCCGGCCGCTCGGGCACGCTCCAGTTCGGCCCGAAGAACCCGGTCGGCTTCTTCGGCGAGGTGCATCCGCGGGTGATGAAGGCGCTCGATCTCAAGGGCACCCTGGTGGCGTTCGAGATCGTCCTCGACGCGATCCCGGCCCCGAAGCTGAAGCCGACCAAGACCAAGGGCGCGGCGACGCTCTCGGACTTCCAGCCGCTGTCGCGCGACTTCGCCTTCGTCGTCGGCCGCGACGTCGCCGCCGGCGAGATCGTCAAGGCGGCGGCCGGCGCCGAGCGCAAGCTCGTCACCGGCGTCGACGTGTTCGACGTCTACGAGGGCACCGGCATCCCGGACGGCTCGAAATCGGTGGCGATCGCGGTGCGGCTGCAGCCGCTGGAGCGGACGCTGACCGATGCGGAGATCGAGGCGGTGAGCGCCCGGATCGTCGCCGAGGTCGGCCGCAAGACCGGCGCGACGTTGCGCGGCTGAACCCCGCGCCCCGACGACCATACCGGCGCGCGACCTGCACGCGACGCGATCGGCACGCAACGAGGGCGACCCGACCATGACCGACGCCGAAGCGCTCCGCCAGGCACTGTCCCTTGCCGAGACCCTGCCCGAGCCGCTGCTGCGTCGCGCCCTGGCCGAGCCGGATCTCGTCGCGGACGAGACCCTTCGCCTCCTCTCGGTGGCGGCCGAGGGCGCCGAGCTGACGCCGGAGCAGGAGAACCTGCTGTTCTGGGGGCTGCATGTGCTCGCCCATGCCCGCGATCCGCGGCTGCTCGCTCCGCTCCTGCGCTTCCTGCGCCAGGACGAGGAGAGCGTGGACGCGGTGCTCGGCGACGCCGTCACCACGACGCTCGCCCGCATGATCGCGAGCCTGTTCGACGGGCGGACCGACGGGATCTTCGCGCTGATCCTCGACAGCACGGTCGACGATGCGGTGCGCCAGGCGCTGCTGTCCGCCTGCGTCTTCCTGGCGATCGAGGGTCGGATTCCGCGCCAGACCCTGCGCGACCTGCTGGTCCGCTTCGACGACGCGAAGGCCGCCGTCGAGGAGACGGTCGGCTGGATCGCCTGGGAGGAGGCGATCGCCTATCTCGGCCTGCGCGAGCTCGCCCCGCGGGCCGAGGCGGCCCGGCGCGACAAGCGCATCACCGACGAGTTCAGCGATGCCGCGTGGTTCAAGGAGACCCTGCGCGAGGCCGAGCGCAAGCCCAACGACCGGTCGCGCCTCGACGCGTGGAACCACGGCTACCTCGACGACCCGATCGTTCAGCTCGCCTGGACCAAGGCCGGCTACGGCCTGCCGACGGTCAACCCGTTCAAGGACGTCGGCCGCAACGATCCCTGCCCGTGCGGCAGCGGCAAGAAGTTCAAGAAGTGCTGCCTCGGCAAGGTGGATGCCGAAGCGGAATGGACCCCGCCATCAGGCTTGTGACGGCACCGCGCCGCTGAGCGGGTTCGCCTCGTCCCAGGCGTAGCCCAAGGTCTCGAACCGCATCGCGCGGGCATCGACCATCAGCAGCCGCCCGACCAGCGGCTCGCCGAAGCCGGTCACCGCGCGGATCACCTCCATCGCCATCAGCGAGCCCATCACGCCGGCGAGCGCCCCGAGCACGCCGGCTTCCGCGCAGGGCGGCACGGTGCCGGGCGGCGGCGGGTTCGGGAACAGGCAGCGGTAGGTCGGGTTCGGGGCGCCGTCCGGCCCGGTCTCGTGGGCGCGGATCGTCGTCAGCGTGCCGTCGAAACGGCCGAGGGCGGCGGTGACCAAGGGGCGGCGCGCCCGGTAGCAGGCGTCGGACACGGCGTAGCGGGTCGCGAAGTTGTCCGAGCCGTCGGCGACGACGTCGTACGCGGCGGCCAAGGCTTCGGCGGATGCGGCATCGATCCGGATCGGATGGGCGACCACCGTCACGTTCGGGTTGAGGCGGGCGACGGCGTCCGCGGCGCTCTCGACCTTCGGGCGGCCGAGATCTGGTGTGCCGTGGATGATCTGGCGCTGCAGGTTCGAGAGCGAGACCGTGTCGTCGTCGATGATGCCGATCGTGCCGATGCCGGCGGCGGCCAGGTACTGGATCAGCGGGGCGCCGAGCCCGCCGGCACCGATCACGAGCACGCGCGCCGCCTTCAGCCTGCCCTGCCCGGGGCCGCCGATCTCCGGCAGCACGAGGTGGCGGGCGTAGCGTTCGATCTCGTCGGATGTCAGGGCCATGCGCAGCAGATAATCCGCGCGACCGGCCGGTGAAAGCGCGACGGCCCGTGAAAGGCGCATGGTCTGGGAATGGCGACGCGCGACCGCATCATGAAAAACGCCGCCTCGCGGAGCGAGACGGCGTTTTGGAATTCCACGGGCCTCGGCGGAGCGATCAGCGCGGCGCCAGGATCATGATCATCTGGCGGCCTTCGAGCATCGGCTCGCTTTCCACCTTGGCGATCTCGGCGGTCTCGGTCTTCACCCGCTCGAGCAGGCGCAGGCCGATATCCTGGTGCGCCATCTCGCGGCCGCGGAAGCGCAGGGTCACCTTGACCTTGTCGCCCTCCTCGAAGAAGCGCTGCACCGACTTCATCTTGGTGTCGTAGTCGTGCTTGTCGATGCCGGGGCGGAGCTTGATCTCCTTGACCTCGACCGTCTTCTGCCGCTTGCGGGCCTCGTTCTGCTTCTTCTGTTCGTTGAAGCGGAAGCGGCCATAATCGAGCAGCTTGCAGACGGGAGGAACGGAGTTCGGTGCGATCTCGACGAGGTCGAGGCCGGCCTCTTCGGCCAGGGCCAGAGCATCGAAGAAGGCGACGACGCCCCGGTTCTGGCCGGTGTCGTCGATGAGCTGCACTTCGCGCACGCCGCGGATATCCCGGTTGGCGCGAGGCCCGTCCTTCTGCGGGGCCGGCATGGCTCTCATGGGTCTACGAATGGCGGTGTTCTCCTGATGCAACGACGAAACGGCGGCCCCTGGCATCCCGTTCCAGGCTGCCCAGACCACCGATCGCTCCGGCCTATCCCGGACAGCTTACCTTGGCCGAACCGTGCGGCAAGTCAACACATGCCGCCGTTTCAACGCAAAACCATACCGGCTCCCGCGATGCGAAAACCTTTTCCCCGATGTGAAGCCTGCAGGCCAAAAGAACAAGCCCCCATCGCGACGCGGGGTCAGGCGGGCTCCGATCGGCCGAGCAGCTTGGCGTAGATCGCCAGCGTGTCGCCGACCATGCGCTCCAGGGAGAAGTTCGCCTCCACATGGGCGCGCTCGCGGCGGGCCAGCGCGTCGCGCGCGCTGGCGCCGAGCGACAGCGCCTCCGTGAGTGCCGCCGCGAGCGCCGCCGCATCGCCGGCGGGAACGCGCCAGCCGGTGCGCTGGCTGGCCGACACTTCGGGCGGGCTCAAAACGGTTTCGGGGACCGCGCCGAGATCGGACACCACCACCGGCGTGCCGAGCGCCTGGGCCTCGACGGCGGAACGGCCGAACGCCTCCGGCTCGACGGAGGGCACCGCGACGACCGAGGCGGCCCGGAAGGCCGCCGGCATGTCGGTGCAATGCCCGACGCGGCGGACGACGCCCTCGAGCCCGCGCGCCACGACCAGCGCGTCGAGCTCGCGCTCGTAGGCGACCCTGCCCTGGGAGTCGCCCGCGAGCACGATGGCGAAATCGGCGACGCCCTGCGCGCGCATCAGCGCCGCCGCCTCGATCAGGATGCGCTGACCCTTCCACGCGGTGAGGCGGGCCGCCAGCAGGACGACGCGCTCGTGGGGGGCGACGCCCCAAACGCGGCGCAACGCCTCGACCCGCGCGGCGCCGACCGAGACGGGAGTGAAGGCGGAGAGGTCGGTTCCGCGGTGGATCACCTGAACCCGGTCGCCCGCCTGCTCGGCATGCAGGCGACGGATCAGGTCGGCGGTGTAGTGCGAGTTGGCGATCACCACGTCGCCGCGCGCCATCACCGAGTTGTACAGCACCTTCACGCCGGTACGGCCGGAATAGCTGCCGTGATAGGTCGTGACGAAGGGCAGCTTCAGCCGTCGCGCGGCGCCGAGCGCGACCCAGGCCGGGGCGCGGGACCGCGCATGGATGATCTGCACGCCCTCGCGCCGGCACAGGCGCGCCAGGCGGCCGACGTTGAGGGCCATATGAACGGGGTTCTTCGACGCCGCCGGGAACGGCAGGCAGATGCCGCCCTTGGCCTGAAGCTCGCCGACGAGGCGCCCGCCTTCCGTCGCGACCAGCGCACGCGCACCCGCCGCCGCGAGGCCGGCCGCGATGTCGACGGTGGTGCGCTCGGCACCGCCGGCGTCGAGCTCGGGAATGATCTGGAGGACGCAGGCACCGGCCAGCGGCGACGCGTCGCCGGGGAAGCCGACCGACGGACGGGAATCGCCGTTCATCGGCGGCTGCGCGGCGAGAGGGCGCAGGCGGGCCGCGGCCGCAGGGAAGCGTTCATTGTCATAGGATCACGGGTACGCTTTACGGTCTGGTAAACGGCGGCTGAAGACGCGGCGTTCAGGTCGGGAACGCGCGGGCCGGGCGAATCGGGAGAGCGGGATGCGGGACGGGACGACGTTGGAGCACGTCGACGTCGGCGAAGGAGCGGACCGACGCCGGATCGCCGTGCGCGTGCGCGACGGGGCGGGTCCGGCGATCGTCTGGCTCGGAGGCTTCCGCTCGGACATGGGCGCCACCAAGGCGATGGCGGTCGACGCCTGGGCCGCCGCCGAGGGGCGGCGCTTCGTGCGGTTCGATTATTCCGGCCACGGCGAATCCGAGGGCGAGTTCTCGGCCTGCACGATCTCGACCTGGCTCGCCGACGCCGAGGGCGTGCTCGCCGCGCACGCGCCGGAAGCGCCGGTGCTGATCGGATCCTCGATGGGCGGATGGATCGCCTGCCTCGCGGCGCGAAACCTCGCGGCGCGCGGGGCGTCGGCGCCGACCGGCCTCGTGCTGATCGCGCCGGCCCTCGACTTCACCGAGGATCTGATGTGGGATCGGTTCCCGCCGGAGGTGCGCAGCACGCTGGAGCAGGACGGCGTCTGGCTGCGCCAGAGCGCCTACGCGCCCGAGCCCGACGCGATCACCATGGCGCTGATCGAGGATGGCCGGCGCAACCGCCTGCTGACCGGCGCCCTCGACCTGCGCTGCCCGGTCCACATCCTCCAGGGGATGAACGATCCGGACGTGCCGCACGCCCACGCCTTCCGCATCCTGGACCGGCTGCCGGCGGCGGGCACGGTCCTCACGCTGATCGCGGACGGCGACCACCGCCTGTCGCGGCCGCAGGATATCGCGCGGCTGCTCTCGGCGGTGGCGGAGATGGCGAGACCGGCTAGTGCAGGCTGACCGGGAAGAGGTCGTGCTCGGCGGCGTTGGCGAGGATCACCTCGCGCGAGTCCGCGAGCAGTATCGGCGCGCCGCTGGCCGACAGGAGCGCGAACAGGTCGAGGCCGGGCGTCAGCTGCGGCGCCTGCGGGAACAGCCGCATCACCTCGTCGGAGCGGATCGAGCGGACGTAGGCGATGTGCCCTTCGCCCAGGGCCGCGAGGTCGGCAGCGTTGAATTCGGCCGGATCGAGGTCGGCGGCCGTCAGCGGGGAGGTGTTGAGGTCGGTCATGTCGTGCCCTCCTTTCGAGGCAGAGCAATCGGCCCGGAAACGATCCCGTCTTGATCGAACCGATCCGGCGATCGTGGGCCTGATCCTGATGTGGGGTGCTTTTCCCGCGGATCAATCGCGCTCGAGGATGGCGATGCGGCGCACCACCCGCTCGGGCTCGGGCCGCGCCAGATCGATCGAGAGCAGCCCGTTCGACAGGTCGGCGCCGAGCACCTCCATCCCGTCGGCCAGCAGGAACGCACGCTGGAACTGCCGCGCCGCGATGCCGCGGTGGAGGAACAGCCGCTCCTTGTCGTCGACCTGACGGCCGCGGACGATCAGCTGGTTCTCCTCCAGCATCACGTCGAGCTGGTCGCGCGTGAAGCCGGCCACCGCCAGGGTGATCCGCAGGCGGTCCGGCTCCCGATCGGTGCGGGCCAGACGCTCGATGTTGTAGGGCGGGTAGCCGTCGTTGGCGGCCTTGGAGACCCGGTCGAGGGCCTGCTCGATCTCGTCGAACCCGAGCAGGAACGGGTGTCCGAACGGAGATGGACGGGTCATCGGCGGCAACACCCCTGTGGAGGCCCCGTGCCCGAATGCCGGTGGACGCCTCGTCGCGGGGCCCGCTGGCGGCAGCGCCCCTTCCGGCCCAGCGGCCCGGCACGCCAAGATATGGACGAGGCGACCCGGCCCATCAAGGGACGCCGCGCCGCGCCGAAGGCGGGAAGCACGGGCAGAAGCGGCAACGGACGGCGGGATCTTTCGGCAACAGACGACGGCCGAGAACAGGGATGTATTCGTAACAGTTTGGAACGGCTCTGATTTTCGGCCGTGCCCTTGATCCTTGCCCTCCACCTCGGATACTTCCGCCCCGCAGGCACATTGCGGTCCGTTTCAGCGTGACGAAGCGGTGCGGCAGGCACTTTCCGGAGGCCGAATGTCCGCACCGATCCTGTCGAAGCATGCGCCGATGCCGCGGGTGGCGGAGGTCTGCGGCGACGACGCGGAGGTGCTGGCGCTCTCGGTCGCCCGGTTCGTGGCCGCGGGCTACATGACGCGGGACATCGCGTGCTGGGATGCGGCGTTCGACGGTGCGGAGACGCTCCTCGGCGCCGAGGCCGGCGGCCGCTTCGTCTCCGGGATCGTCGGGGTCGTCCGCGCGCTGCGCGCCGAGCGGGCCGATGACGGGCCGTTCATGCCGGCGACCTGCTGCCGGCTGACCGGGCACGAATGCGCGCTGGTCGGCCTGATCGGGCGCGGCCGGCGCAGGCTCTGGGGCGAGGTCGAGCGCGGCGCGGCCGCGATCACCGGCCGGCCCGAAGCGCCGCGCCTCGTCGCCGCGCTGCGTGCGGCGGTCGGGCCGATCGACGAGGCCGCGGGGCGTCTCGGAGCCTCGAAGCGCCGGCCGGACGGTGCGGCCCTGCACTGACCGGACGGAGCCGGACCCGACCGGATCCTTCCGGGGCGAACGAGATCGATGCGGCGCAGGGCGCCGGGAGACCGCCGCGGGGCGGAGGATGGAAAGCGAGTCGATGGCTGAACAGATGCTCGGGCGAGGCGTCCCGCTCTACCGGCGCCGGATCGGGCGCCTCGCGCTCGACACGGCGGCCAGTGCCGGGCTGTCGCTCGTGCTGGCGGCCTCGCTCGTCGTGTCGGCGACGGCGCAGGACGCCGGATCCGCCGACAAGGCCGCGCCGATCAAGCTCCAGCTCAACCGGCTCGAGCCCGCCGACGATTCGTGCCGCGCTACCATCGTCGTCGACAACAGCCGTGGGACGGCCCTGAAATCCTACAAGCTCGACCTGTTCGCCTTCGACACCGACGGGATCGCGCAGAAGCGGGTCGCCGCCGAGCTCGGCCCGATCCCTGCCCGCAAGACCACCGTCAAGATCTTCAACTTCCCCGGGATCGCGTGCCCGAAGCTGAGCCGCGTGCTGCTCAGCGACGTGCTCGCCTGCGAGGGCGGGGACGCCACCCGCGAATCCTGCCTGGAGCGCACCGAGACCGAGACCAAGGCGAACGTCCCGTTCGATCGCTGAGCCGACCTCGCCGGCGGGCACGCCGGCGAGACCTCGTGAGAACCGACCCGCCCGACGGCCTCGCGCCGCCGGGCGGCCCGCGGCCGTTGCCGCATCCGAATGACACCCGAGGGAACCCGCAATGGATCCGACTTCCGCCCCGATCGACGCCGGTCACGACTTCTCGTTCGTGGGCCTGTTCCTGCAGGCCGACCCGATCGTGAAGGGGGTGATGATCCTGCTGGTGGTCGCCTCCCTCGCCTGCTGGACCGTGGTGTTCGAGAAGATCGTCCGGCTCGCAGCCGCCCGGCGGCAGGCCAAGGCGTTCGATGCGCTGGTGCGCTCGGGCGGCAACCTCGAGACCGGGATGAAGGGCATCGCCGGCCACGTGGTGAAGGCGGCCCTCGACGCCTGGCGCGACCAGGACGCCTCGGAGACCCGCGCCGAGCGGCGCGACCGCATCGAGCGGGCCATGCGCGCCGCGCTGACGCTGGAGGTCAAGCGCCTGCAGAACGGCCTCGCGCTCCTGGCGACCTCCGGCTCGACGGCGCCGTTCGTCGGCCTGTTCGGCACGGTCTGGGGCATCATGAACTCGTTCTCGTCGATCGCCCGCAGCCAGGACACCTCGCTCGCGGTGGTGGCGCCGGGCATCGCCGAGGCGCTGTTCGCCACCGCGATCGGCCTCGTCGTCGCGATCCCGGCGGTGATGGCCTACAACAAGCTCGCCAACGACGTCGGGCGGATCCAGAGCACCTTCGTCTCCGGCATCGGCGTGCTCAGCAACCGTCTCGCCCGCGACCGCGGCGTCCAGCACCGCGCCGCCGCCGAGTAGCGCCCCCCGGCGATCTCACTTTGCGCGAGCCCGGCCCCGCGAAGGGCGGCCGGGCCTTCCATTCCCGCAGCGGCCGCCCTCGAGGGCCGGGCCGCCGATCCCGGAGGACGCCGCATGGCGATGGGTTCGATCCGCGCGAGCGGTTCCGACGATGACGATCTCGACACCGCACCGATGTCGGAGATCAACGTGACGCCGATGGTTGACGTCATGCTGGTGCTGCTGATCATCTTCATGGTCGCGGCGCCGCTGATGACGACGGGCGTGCCGGTGCAGCTGCCGAAGACCTCGGCCGCCAAGGTCGCGCAGTCGCAGAAGCCGGTCGAGGTGACGATCGACAAGGACGGCAAGCCGTCGATCGCCAAGGAGATCTTCACGAACGAGACGCTGATGCCGCGCCTCCGCGCCATGGCGGCCGAGAACAAGGACCAGGTGATGCTGGTCCGCGGCGACAAGGACGTGCCCTACGGCAAGATCATGGAAGTGATGGGCCTCGTCGGGCAGGCGGGCTTCACCAAGGTCTCGCTGATCGCCCAGTCGCCCGGCGGTGCCGCGCCCGGCGCGGCTCCGGCGGCGGCCGCAGGTGGGGCGGCCAACGGGGCGGCTCGGTAAGCCATGTCCGTCATCGCCGACACCGGGGCTCCCGAACCCCGCACGTCCGGGCTCGTGCCCGCCTTCCTCGTCGCGCTCGTGCTGCATCTCGGCGCGCTGGCCGGCCTCGCCCTGTTCAAGCTGACCCCGCCGGCTCCCCCCGGCGAGCAGCAGATCTCGATCGACCTCGCCCCGCTGATGACCGACGCGGACACGCAGGCGCCGAGCGAGACGCAGGCGAGCGAAGCCGCTCCGCCGGAAACCAAGCCGGTCGAGGACCCGGCCGAGGCGGAGCCGACCAAGCCGCCGCCGGAGGTGGCCGAAGCGAAGCCCGACGAGGCCGTGGTCGCGCCGCCGCCGCCCGCGTCCGTCGCGGAGGTCCCGCCCGACGCCGTCGCGGTCGAGCCCGAGAGCCAGATCATCACCTCCCAGGCCGAGCAGGCCGAGCCGCTGGCGCCCCCGCCGCCGGTGGTCGCGCAGGCGCCGGAGCCCGAGAAGCCGGCCGAGCCCCAAAAGCCGAAGGTCGACCTCGCCAAGCTCAAGGCCGAGCGCGAGGCGAAGCTCCGGGCGCAGAAGCGCCGGGAAGAGCTCGAGGAGGCCCGCCGCGAGGCCATCGAGGAGCGCAAGGAGGCGGTCCGCGAGGCGAAGGCCAAGGCCGCTCGCGAGGCCAAGGCGAAGCAGGCCCAGGCCCAGGCCCAGGCCCGCGCGGGCGCGGAGAGCCGGAGTTCCGCATCGTCCTCACGCGAGAACGCGTCGGGCCGGGCCTCGGCCGGGAGCGATCCGAGCGCCATGCGGCAATGGACCGGGGCGATCAGCTCGGCGATCCATGGCCGGATGAACCCGGGTGCCGCGAGCGGCACGGCCGGCGGCACGGCGATGGTGCGCTTCACCGTGCTGCGGTCCGGCCAGGTGACGAGCGCCGGCCTGGCGCGCAGCAGCGGCGTCAGCCAGATCGACAGCGCGGCGCTCGGCGCCGTGCGCGGGAGCCTGCCGGCGGCGCCCGCCGGCGTGACCCAGTCGAGCCTGTCGGTGACGATCCCGCTCAATTATCGCGTGCGCTGAACCGACGTCCGAGCCGCCGGCGGAAGGTGCCGCCGGCGGTCATACGTTCGTTCGTCGAAGGTTAGGCTACGGCTGCACGGGAAAAGTCGCCGTGACTTGCCTTCGACCAGGCCGCGGCATTCGCCATCGGGGCCTCCGGCGTGCTACACAATCACTCGTTCCGCACGCCGCGACGGGTTCGCGGTGGATCGGCGGAGACGATGCGAACCGGCCGCCCACCTGTCCTCGGGTTGCGCCGAGCCTGCCCATCCCGACGCAACGGCGCGCTCCTGCGGAGCGTGGAGCGCCCTTGTCGTGACGGGACCCGGACGGGACGAAAGGAATATGATGAGCGACGAGATCGATACGGGCGCGGACGCCGAGGACGAAGTCCGGACGCCGGAAGAGGAAGCCAAGCACAAGGCCGAGGAGCGGGCCGAGCGCGCGGAACGGGCCGAGCGCATGCAGCGCGAGGGCGCCCAGGCCATGGCGGAGCACATCGCCTCGATCAAGGCCGTCGACGAGCGCACGGTCCGCCTGCGGGCGCTGCGGCTCGCCAAGGAGGCCGCCGACGCGCAGGCCAAGGCCGCCGAGGTGAAGCCGCTGACGAAGGCGGCCGCCGCGAAGGCCAAGGCGGCGGAGAAGGCCGCAGACAAGGCGGCCGACAAGGCCGTCGCCGAGAAGGCGGCCGCGAAGAAGAGTGCGGCCAAAGCCGCCAAGAAGGCCTGAGGCGCGACCATGGCCTTCGACCGCACGCGCCGCATCACCGATCCGCGTCAGGCGGCCGAGGCCGCCTTCAAGGCGGCCACCACCGCCAAGCCCGCCCCGGCGGCCGCACCGCCGGCCCCGCGCCAGCCGCAGGCCGCCCCGGGCGCGCGGGAATCGGTGACGCTCCGCCTCGACAGCGCCGTGCTCGCGCATTTCCAGAAGGACGGCCCGGGTTGGCAGGACCGCCTCAACGACGCGCTCAAGGCGCTCGTCGCCGGCTGACGCGCCACGCCGTCAGGTCGAGCCGCGCCGGATGCGGTTCACCGCACGGTCGAGGGCGCCGAGGAACTCGGACCGGTCGCGCGCCGAGAACGGGCGCGGCCCGCCGGTGATCGCGCCGGCCTCGCGCAGGTCCTGCATCAGGTTGCGCGTCGCCAGCGCCATGCCGATCGACGCGTCCGAGAACGGCTTGCCGTTCGGCCCGATCACCGTCGCGCCCGCCTTCACGCAGCGGCTGGCCAGCGGCACATCGGCCGTGACGACGATGCTGCCCGGCCCGGCACGTTCGGCGATCCAGTCGTCGGCGGCATCCATCGCGTCGCCGACCACCACGCGCTCGATCCAGGGCTCGCGCGGCACGTTCAGGAAGCTGTTGGCGACGACGTAGACGTGCAGCCCGTAGCGGGCGGCGACGCGATAGGTCTCGTCCTTCACCGGGCAGGCGTCGGCGTCGACGTAGATCGCCGTCGAGCCGATCATGACGGCCGCCTCGCGGCGGCGCGCCGCTCCGCCGTCGCTCTCGGCCGACGGGCCTTCGGCACCAGGCGCGCCGAGAATCCCGCGACCATCAGGAGCACGCCAAGGGCGAACTGCGCTTTCGAGATCTCGCCGCCGATCGACAGCACGATCGCCCGGCCGACCACGACGATGCCGGCGAGCGGCAGGCCGTAGCGCAGCAGCATGCGCAGGGCGGTGAGCCAGCGTCCGCTCATCGCGCGACCCGAAGCGCCGGCCGCTCCGCCTGGATCGGCTGGGGCATCTCGGGGGCCGGCCGCTCCAAGGTCGCCACCGAGAGCGGCTGGCCGCGCCCGCGCAGGGCGTGGGCTCCGAGGGACCGCGCCGCGATCCCGGGCGGCAACCCGCCGAGGCGGGTGAGCAGGTCCTGCGAGATGAGGATGTTCACGCCGAGCGGCCGGCACAGCGCCTCGATCCGCGAGGTGACGTTCACCGCGTCTCCAAAATAGGCGATCTTGTGCCGGTCGACGCCGACTTCCGCCGTGACCACCGATCCGCCGTGCAGGGCCGCGCGCAGCCGCGGCACCGTGCCGAAGCGCGCGGTCCACGCCGGCGCATCCGCCTCGATTCGGTCGAGCACGTCGAACACGCAGGCGACGCAGCGCGCCTCCTTGAGGCCGCGCGCCATCGGCCAGGTGATCATGGCGAGGTCGCCGATGTAATCGTCGGTGGAGCCGGCGTTGCGCCGCACCGGCTCGGCCAGCGTCGCGAAGATCGCGCCGAGATATTCCTGCGCCCGGAGGTCGCCGTGGGTCTCGGCGAAGGCGGTGGAGCCGACCACGTCGAAGAACAGGAAGATGCGCTCCTCCCGCACCGGCTTGTGGTAGCGCCCGACGAGAAAGTTCACGAACACCTCGCCGCCGATCAGGTCGCGCATCCGCACGACGAAGACTAGCAGCGCCGAGACCGCGAGCGAGTAGGCCAGCACCCGCGGCGTGATCCGGACCGCCGCCGACAGGCTGTCGGCGGTGAGCCCGAGCGACCAGACCACGAGGCCGCCGAGTGCGCAGCCGAGCGCGATCATCAGCACGTAGAGCAGCTCGGCCGAGGGCACGTACAGCATCGCCGGGAGGCGGCGCAGGCGCGTCTGAAGCCCGGAGAGAATCAGCCCGCGATCGAACGACAGCACCGTCACGCCGACGGCGAGACCGTAGATCAGGCCGGCGGCGAGCGAGGTGCCGCCGACGAACAGGAGGTTGTAGAGAAGGCCGGCCCCGCCCGATGCGACGACGATCAGGGCCCAGAACCAGCGATGCTGCGGCAGCATTCAGCGATCCGCCTGGGCGGGGAGCGGGACGGGAGGCGGACAGGCAGCGTGCACGAAACCGATCCTGAAGCGTTCTCGAACCGGAGAAGGACGTAGCCCGCGGGACGGCGCCCCGTTTCGGAAACGGGACATCGTCCAAAGTCTAGGTCCGGACCCCGTGCCGAGCCATTGCTCAACGTCCCATGATGGCGCGATTAAGGCGCGGGCGCCATCCGTTCGCCGATCGGGCGGCCGCGCCGCAGACATCGGACCTTCGGGGCGCGCCGCGCGCCCTAGCGAGACAGGATCCACGCGATGCACGCCAGACCCTTCGGCTCGACCGGCCTCAACGTCCCGGTCATCGGGCAGGGCACGTGGCACATCGATGCCACGGCCCGCGACGGCGCGGTCGCCGCCCTGCGGGCGGGCATCGATGCCGGCATGACCCACATCGACACGGCCGAGATGTACGGCGACGGCGAGGCCATCGTCGGCGAGGCGATCCGCGGCGTGCGCGAAGAGGTCTTCCTCGTCTCCAAGGTGGTTCCGGGCAACGCGACGCGGCGCGGGGTGGCGCGGGCCTGCGAGCAGTCGCTGCGGCGGCTCGGGACAGACCGGCTCGACGCCTACCTGCTGCACTGGCCCGGCAGCCATCCGCTGGAGGAGACCATCGCCGGGTTCGAGGACCTGCGGCAGGCGGGCAAGATCCTGGCCTGGGGCCTGAGCAACTTCGACGTCGACGACCTCGACCGGGCGCTGCGCATCGCCGGCCCCTACCGCATCGCCTGCAACCAAGTGCTGTACCATCTCGGCGAGCGGGCGATCGAGCACGCGGTGCTGCCGTGGTGCGCCGCGAACGGGGTCGCGCTCGTCGGCTACTCGCCCTTCGGCAGCGGCGACTTCCCGAACCCGTCGAGCGCCGGCGGCCGCGTGCTCGCCGGCATCGCCGCGGCGCACGGGACGACGCCCTACGCCGTGGCCTTGGCGTTCCTGACGCGGATCGAGAACACCTTCACCATCCCGAAGACCGGCCGCGCATCGCGGGCGATCGAGAATGCGGGCGCGGCGAAGCTTCATCTCAACGCGGCCGAGATCGCGATGATCGAGGCGCAGTTTCCGCGCGGGCCACGGCCGCGAACCCTGCCGATGCTGTGAATCGCGTGCGGTCGGCGCCGCCCTGTCGCGATACCGTCAGCGATCCCGGGCTATCGGTCGTCCTGGGCACGGGCGGGGAGCTCTCGGAGACGATGATGGCGAAGCGGTCGATCGCGCGTCGATGCCTGGCCGCCATGCTGGCCGGTGGTGCGGCCGTCGCCGCCGGCAGCGTCGCGGCCGCGCCGCTGGCCGGACCCTACGGCGAGACGCTGACGATCGACGACAAGGGCATCACGCTGCGCTTCCCGGACGACGCGGCCCAGCTTCGGATCGGCGGCAAGCTGCAGCTCGATTTCGGGGCGGCCGGCATCCGCCAGCCGGGGTTTGCCGAGCCGTTCTCCGACAACGTCGGCGTCCGGCGCTCGTGGATCGAGAGCTACCTGACGCTCGGCAAATCCATCGAGATCGCGTTCCAGTACGATTTCGCCGACCCGATGCGGCCGATCAACGATGCGGCGATCGCCTGGAAAGGCATCCCGGATATGATCCTCACGGTCGGCAACATGAAGGAGCCGTTCAGCCTCGATCAGCTGATCAGCGACAACAACACCGTCTTCACCGAACGCTCGCTCGCCGACGCGTTCGCGCCGGCCCGCAACTTCGGCTTCGCGATCGGCCGGAGCGGGGCGGACTGGAGCGTCGTCACCAGCGTCTTCGGCGGCAACGCCAACACCGGCATCCGCAGCGAGGGCGTGGCCTCGACCACCCGCGCCACCTTCGCGCCCATCCACACCGACGACGCGGTGCTGCATCTCGGCATCGCCGGGAGCTATCGCAGGCTGCCGCGGGACGAGACGCCGCTCGCCCTGTCGAGCCGCTCCGAAGCCTTCCTGTTCGCCCGCCCGTTCGTGAACACCGGCGACATCCGCGATGCAGCGAGCATCGGCCGGATCGGGCTGGAGGCGGCCTACCGCACCGGACCGCTGCTGATCCAGGCCGAGTACATCCGCACCGAGGTGTCGCGCTTCGACGGGGCGCGATCGGTCGCGTTCCAGGGCGGCTACGTCGAGGCGAGCTACGTGCTCAACGGCGCCGGCCGCGCCTACGCCGTGACGCCGAAATACGGCACGACCTACGCGATCTTCGAGGGCGTCAAGGTCGGCGAGGACGCGCGGGTGAGCCGCGGCGGGATCGGCGTGTTCGAGGTCGCCGCCCGCGTCAGTGCGATCGACCTCGACGACGGCACGGTCCGCGGCGGGATCGAGCGCGACGTCAGCGTCGGGGTGAACTGGTACCCGGACCGCAACGTGCGGATCATGGCCGACTACGTCCGCTCGCGGACCGCGCCGTCGGCGCTCCAGGGCGGCCGCGCCGTCGATGCCGACGTCTTCATCGGGCGGTTCCAGCTGTACTGGTGACGCCGACGCCGCGCGGCCGGTGCACGCGCTCAGCCGGCGAAGAACGCGCCGATGCTGTCGACCATGTAGGCGATCGCGTCCGGCGAGATCCCGGGATAGACGCCGATCCAGAAGGTGTCGTTCATCACCCGATCGCTCGCCGAAAGGTCCCCCACCGTCCTGAAGCGCCGCTCCAGCATGTAGGGCTGGCGGGTGAGGTTGCCGCCGAACAGCAGCCGCGTGCCGATCCGGTGACGGTTGAGGTGCTTCAAGAGGTCGTTGCGCCGGCCGCTCTCGCGCAGCGTCAGGGGGAAGCCGAACCAGGACGGCTCGCTCAGCGGCGTCGCCTCGGGGAGGATCAATCGGTCCTCGAACCGGCGCAGGCCGTCCCTCAGCAGCGCGTAGTTGCGCTTGCGCAGCGCGATGAAGCCGTCGAGCCGGTCGAGCTGGGCGACCCCGACCGCGGCCTGCATGTCGGTGATCTTCAGATTGTAGCCGAGATGCGAGTACGTGTATTTGTGATCGTAGCCGTGCGGCAGGTCGCCGAGCTTCCAGTCGAAGCGCTTCTTGCAGGTGTCGTCCTGGCCCGGCGCGCAGTAGCAATCCCGGCCCCAGTCGCGCAGGGATTCCAGCGCGCGCTTGAGCCGGCTCGACCCGGCGAAGACCGCCCCGCCCTCCCCCATGGTGATGTGGTGGGCCGGATAGAAGCTGAGCGTGCCGACATCGCCGAAGGTGCCGACCATGCGGCCGTCATAGGTGGCCCCGAGCGCGTCGCAGCAATCCTCGACGAGGAACAGGTCGTGCGCCTTGGCGAAGGCCGTGACGGCGCCGAGGTCGAACGGGTTGCCGAGCGTGTGGGCGACGACGACCGCCCGCGTCCGCGGCGAGAGCGCAGCCTCGAGCGCGCGGACATCGAGATTGTAGGTCGGGATCTCGACGTCGAGGAAGACCGGGACGAGGCCGTTCTGCAGGATCGGGTTGACGGTGGTCGGAAAGCCGGTGGCGCAGGTGATCACCTCGTCGCCGGGCACGAGCCGCCGGTCGCCGAGCAGATGCGAGGTCAGCGCGGTCACCGCGAGGAGGTTGGCCGAGGAGCCGGAATTGCAGGTCAGGCAGTAGCGGGCGCCGATGAAGCGCGCGAGGCGCCCCTCGAACGCCGCGTTGAAGCGGCCGGTGGTCAGCCAGAATTCGAGCGCGGAATCGACGAGCAGCCGCATCTCCGGGGCGCCGTAGACGCGGCCCGAGACCGGAACCGGCGATGCGCCGGCCTCGAACGGGCGCGGTGCATGGGCCTTCGACGCGTAGAGATCGACGAGGCGCAGGATCTCGTCGCGGATCCGGTCCGCGCTGGCCGTGGCGTCGAGAGTGGGCGCTTCCGTCCCGTCACCGTCCGCCATGCACCGACATTCCCCATTCCTGTCGCACGGGCGGCTGTTCGAGGCCCCTGCATCGCGCGAGAGCCGCGCGCGAGCTATCGTCCGGTATGGTTAACGGAATGGAAACGCCCTGACACTACGGGGTACCGTCGAACCGGTGCGGGCAGGGTGGGAGCACGGCACTCATGAAGGTCGTCATTTTGGCCGGCGGCCGCGGCACACGGCTCGGCGAGGAGACCATGATCCGGCCCAAGCCAATGGTCGAGCTCGGCAACAAGCCGATCCTTTGGCACATCATGAAGTACTACTCGTCCTTCGGGCTGACGGAATTCGTGATCTGCCTCGGGTATAAGGGGTACATGATCAAGGAGTTCTTCTCGAACTATTTCCTGCACACGTCCGACGTGACGATCAACCTGAAGAACAATTCGACCGTGATCCACAACAGCGTCGCCGAGCCCTGGCAGATCACGCTGGTCGAGACCGGCGAATCGACGATGACCGGCGGCCGCCTGCGCCGCGTGCGCAACTACGTCGGCGACGAGGACTCCTGCATGACCTACGGCGACGGGCTGTCGGACGTCGATCTCGACGCGCTGCTCGCCTTCCATCGCGCGCACGGGAAGCGCGCGACGGTGACGGCCGTGTCGCCGGCGGCACGCTTCGGGGCCATGGCGCTCGACGGCGAGCGCGTGGCGGTGTTCCAGGAGAAGCCGGCCGAGACGAACGACTTCATCAACGGCGGCTTCTTCGTGCTGTCGCCGCAGGTGCTCGACCTCGTCGAGGGCGACGACGTGATGTGGGAGCAGGAACCGATGGAGGCGCTTGCCGCGCAGGGCGAGCTCGCCGCGTTCCGGCACCACGGCTTCTGGCATCCAATGGACATGCTGCGCGACAAGATCCATCTCGACGGGCTCTGGGCCGACGGCACCGCGCCGTGGAAGCGGTTGTGATCGCCGGCGCCCTGCCGAGCCCCGCCTTCTGGCGCGGGCGCCGCGTGCTGCTGACCGGCCATACCGGCTTCAAGGGCACGTGGCTCGCGCACTGGCTCGGCGCTCTCGGCGCCGTCGTGACGGGCTTCTCGCGCGATCGCCTCGAAGGCCGGAGCCTGTTTCGAGACGCCGGGCTCGGCGACGGCCTCCTCGACCGCAGGGGCGACGTGCGCGACCTCGCGGTGGTCCAGGCCGTGATGGCGGAGGCGGAGCCGGAGATCGTCCTCCATCTCGCCGCGCAATCCCTGGTGCGGCGCTCCTACGCGGATCCGGTCGAGACCTACGCGACCAACGGCATGGGCACGGTGAACGTGCTTGAAGCGGCTCGCCTACTCGGGAACGGCTGCCTCGTCCTCGTGGTCACCAGCGACAAGTGCTACGAGAACCGCGAATGGCCGTGGGGCTACCGGGAGAACGAGGCGCTCGGCGGCCACGATCCCTACAGCGCGAGCAAGGCCTGCGCCGAGCACGTCGCCTCCGCCTACGCCCGGTCGTACGGACCCGGGGCCGGCCTGCGCACCCTGACCGCGCGTGCCGGCAACGTCTTCGGCGGCGGCGACTGGGCGCCGGACCGGTTGATCCCGGATCTGGTGCGGGGCTTCCGCGATGCGCGGTCTGTGGCGATCCGGAACCCGGATGCGGTCCGTCCGTGGCAGCACGTGCTGGAACCGCTCTGCGGCTACCTGGTGCTGTGCGAGCGCGCCCACGACGCGCCGGACCTGCTCGGCCAGGGCTGGAACTTCGGCCCGACGGCGGGAGGCGAGGTGTCGGTCCGCCACGTCGCCGATGCGGTCGCCAGGCTGTGGGCGGCCGACGCGCGCTGGCACGAAGCCGGTGTGCCGGGGCAGCTCCACGAAGCCGGATTGCTGCGCCTGGATTCGACGCGGGCCCATCGCATCCTGGGCTGGCATCCGCGCTGGAGCCTGGAGCAGGGCCTGGCGGCGAGCGTCGCGCTGTATCGCTCGGACCTGACCGGCGCGCCGCTGCGCCGGCTCCTGTCGAGCCAGATCGCGCGCTACACGGGGATGCCGACATGAAGATCGCGAAAAGCTGCGTCTGCTGCGATGGGACGGCGCTGCGCCGCGTCCCGGCGGTGCTGATGCCGTTCCTCGCCCATCGGATCTTCGGCTGGGACAGCGTCGAGATCACGCCGGACTGGGCGATGCGCGACCTGACGCTCGGTCGCGCCTACAGCGTCTGCAACACGCTGGCCTGCGAGGGCTGCGGCCTGCTCTTCCTCGACATGCGCTTCGACGACGCGGAGATGGCCGCGCTCTATGCCGATTATCGCGGCCCCGCCTATCGTGCCCAGCGCGAGCGCTTCGAGCCGGGATACGGCGCCCGCAACGACATCCTGCTGAGCGGCAACGCTTACGGGCCGACGATCGAAGCCTTCCTCGCGCCCTTCGTCGGCGCCTCGCCCCGTGTTCTGGACTGGGGCGGCGATACCGGCGTCAACACGCCTTTCAGAGGCAAGGCCTCGGCCCACCACATCTACGACATCTCGGACAGACCCGTCGTCGCCGGAGCCGAGAGGGTCAGCTCAGATCGCGCACGGAACGGTGAATACGATCTCGTCGTATCGAGTCATGTTCTCGAGCATGTCCCCTTCCCGCTCGATCAGCTGCAACAGATCGTTGACGCCATGACGCCGAAATCGGTTTTCTATCTCGAGATCCCGCACGAGGACATCGTTCGCGACATCGCCGAGCTTCCCCAGCGCGCAGCGGCGAAACGACATTGGCACGAGCACATCAATTTCTTCAGCGTGTCGTCGGTCGAGGCGATGTTCAGGAGGGTCGGCCTGACAGCATTGAAGCAGGAATCCCATCCGCTTCGTGCAGGCGGAAAAGATTTTCACGGGCTTTCGATCGTCGCTCGTTTGACCGCATGACTGCGGTTCTCGACACCCCGCCGATTTTCAGGGCGGACACATCGACCGAGGTCAGGCGTCCGCACGACGATGGCCATCCTAGCCCACTGTCATGCTAGAGCTGCTTCGAGAGGAGCTGTCGCAGGCAGTCGAAGGTCCGACGCGCGCGGCCGAGCGAGACCCAATTCATGTCCCAATCCCAGACGCCGCATGCCGCCTCCCGGATCCCGGAGCGCCTGTTCATCTTCGAGCTGGCCAACAACCACATGGGCGACGTCGAGCATGGGCTCCGCATCATCGATGAATTCGCAGCCCTGGCCCGCGGCTACGATTTCGCCTTCGCGATCAAGCTCCAGTTCCGCGAGCTCGACACCTTCATCCACCCGGATTTTCAGGGCCGGACCGACATCAAGTACATCAAGCGGTTCTCCGAAACCCGCCTGGACCGCGCGCAGACGCGCCGCCTGGTCGCGCGGATCAAGGAGCACGGGCTGATCGCCATGTGCACGCCCTGACGAGGCCTCCGTCGATCGCATCGTCGCGGACGGCTTCGACATCCTGAAGATCGCGAGCTGCTCGTTCACCGACTGGCCGCTGATCGAGGCGATCGGGCGGACCGATCTGCCCGTCGTCGGCTCGACCGCCGGGATCGAGCTGCTCGACATCGACAACATCGTGTCCTTCATGCGCCACCGCGAGCGCGATTTCGCGCTGATGACCTGCGTCGCGCAGTATGCGACGCCCGCAAGCGACCTGCAGCTCAACCAGATCGATCTCCTGCGCGCGCGCTATCCCCACCTGCGCATCGGATACTCGACGCACGAGGACCCGAACGAGACGCTGCCCGTCGCGATGGCGATCGCGAAGGGCGCCACGCTGTTCGAGAAGCATGTCGGCGTCCCGACCGAAACCTACGCGCTCAACGCCTACTCCGCATCGCCCGCCCAGGCGCGGGCCTGGCTGGATTCGGCCCGGAAGGCCTATGCCTGCGCCGGGGTGACGGGAGAGCGGGTCGAGCCGTCGCGGGAGGAACGCGACGCCCTGCGCGACCTGCGCCGGGGCGTGTTCGCGAAGCGACCGATCGCCAAGGGACAGCGGCTCAAGGCCGAGGACGTGTTCTTCGCGATCCCCGCGCAGCCGGGCCAGGTCACCGCCAACGACTGGTCGAAGTACACGCACTACACCGCGACCGACGACATCCCCGCCGCGGCCCCGGTCACGTCCGCCGCCACGCGGCGGGAGGAGGTCCGGGCACGGATCCTGTCGATCGTCGAGCGCGTGAAGGCCCTGCTCAGCGAGAGCCGCGGGGTGGTGCCGGGCGAGGCCGAGCTCGAGATCTCGCACCATTACGGTCTCGACCGGTTCGATCGGGTCGGCATCACGATGGTGACCGTGGTCAACCGCGGCTATTGCAAGAAGCTCATCGTCGTCCTGCCGGGGCAGTCGCATCCCGAGCAGTACCACGCGCGCAAGGAGGAGACCTTCCACATGCTGCACGGCGATCTCGTCCTGCGGCTCGACGGCGAGGATCAGGTCTGCCGGCGGGGCTCGGTGGTGACGATCACGCCGGGCACGCGGCACGCCTTCGAGAGCCGGACCGGGGCGGTGTTCGAGGAGATCTCCTCCACCCACGCGATCGACGACTCGTTCTACACCGATCCGGCGATCGGGCAGAACCCGGATCGCAAGACCTTCCTGCGCTACTGGCTCGCCTGACCGACGCCCCCGGCCGATCTCCGAGCCTGCCGCACCACCGAGAGACCCACCCGCGATGACCACCCATCTCCGGCGCCTGGCCGATTACGTCGCGGAGTTCGTGGCCGCCCAAGGGGTCGGCTGCGTCTTCCTCGTGCCCGGCGGCGGCGCGATGTACCTCGTCGATGCCGTCGGCGCCTGCCCCGCCCTGACCTACGTCCCGAACCATCACGAGCAGGCCTCGGCCATCGCGGCCGAAGCCTATGCGCGGGTGAACGGGCGCCTCGGCTGCGCCCTGGTGACGACGGGCCCGGGGTCGACGAACGCCATCACCGGATGCGCCGGCGCCTGGATCGAGTCCGTGCCGCTGCTGATCATCTCGGGCCAGGTGAAGCGCGACGACCTCATCGGCACGAGCGGCGTTCGGCAGATGGGGCCGCAGGAGGTCGACATCGTCTCGATCGTGCGGCCGATCACCAAATACGCCGCGACGGTGATGGAGCCGGCGGCGATCCGCCGGCATCTCGAGGAGGCGGTGCACCGCGCGACGACGGGGCGGCGCGGGCCGGTCTGGCTCGACATTCCGCTGGACGTGCAGAACGCGACGATCGACGTCGCCGCGCTCGCCGGCTTCGCGCCGCCGTCGCCCGACGCGAGCACCGGCCCGACCGAGGCGCAGCTGGATGCCGTAATGGGCATGGTGGCGCGGGCGGAGCGGCCGATCATCCTGGCGGGGCACGGCATCCGCTTGGCGGAGGCGGCGGGCGCGTTCCGCGAGCTCTACGAGACGTTGCAGATCCCGGTGGTGACGACGTGGAACGCCGCCGACCTGATCCCGGCGGCCCATCCCCTGAGCGTCGGCAAGCCCGGCACGGTGGCGCTGCGCGCGCCGAACTTCGCGGTCCAGAACGCCGACCTCGTGATCGCGATCGGCGCGCGCCTCGACAACGTCGTCACCGCGCACAACCCGGCCAAGTTCGGCCGCCACGCGCAGAAGGTCGTCGTCGACGTCGATGCCGCCGAGCTGGCCAAGTTCTCGGAGAATGCCGGCTTCTCCTTGAGGATCGAGGCCGACGCGCGCAACTTCATCGGACGGCTCCTGCCGCGGGCGCGCGAGGCCGCGCCGGTCGACCGGTCCGGCTGGCTCGCGCGCTGCGCCGACTGGAAGCGGCGCTATCCGATCAACGACGGCGCGCCCTTCCCGACAGAAGGGCCGATCGGCCATTTCCACCTGACCCAGATGCTGTCCGAGGAACTGCCGGAGGACGGCCTGATCGTCACCGGAAGCTCCGGCCTGGCGGTCGAGTTCTTCCACACCGGCTTCCAGAACAAGCCGGGCCAGCGGGTGTTCCTGACCTCGGGTCTCGGCGCGATGGGCTACGGCCTGCCGGCGATGATCGGCGCCTACATGGCGTCCGACCGCCGGCCCTTCGTCGGGATCGAGAGCGACGGCTCGCTGATGATGAACGTGCAGGAACTGCAGACGATTGCCAGCCTCGGGATGCCGGTTCGGATGTTCGTGTTCAACAACAACGGCTACGCCTCGATCCGCACGACGCAGCGTACCTACTTCGAGGGCCGCTACGTCGGCAGCGGGCCGCAGGCCAAGCTCGACTTCCCCGATCTCGTCGCGCTGGCCAAGACCTTCGGCTGGGACGCGTTCGCGATCTCGGACGTCGCCGACCTTCGCGACGGCATCCGGCGCGCGCTCGATCACCCGGGGCCGCTCCTCGTCGACGTGCGCGTGATCGAGACCGAGGCGCTGTTCCCGAAATCGGCGGCCCTGCCCCAGGCCGACGGATCGATGCGCTCGATGCCGCTGGAGGACATGTCGCCGCTGCTGCCGCGCGACGAGTTCCGCGCCAACATGATCGTTCCCCTCGATCCGGCCTCGGAGACCGTGCCCGAGTACCTGATCGTCCGGCACCGATCGACAGATCGAACCGACTGACGATTCTCGCCCGCGATAAGGCACTAAGACAATGGGAACGCACACAAAGCCCGTTTTCATCGTGGGCAGCGGCCGGAGCGGCACGCGGACGATGTTTCGGATGCTCACGGGCGCCGAAGGGCTCGAGATCCACCACGAATATCTTTGCAACGCCATCCAGCGGATCGCGGCCCGATACTACATGGGATTGACGTCCGAGGACGAGGCCAAACGACTGATCGCTCCCCTGCACGGCGCGGCGATACACTACGCGTCGGACGCCGTCTGGGCCGATTCATCCAACAAGTTGTCGTGGTTGATACGACCCCTCGGCGAGATGTTCCCGACCGCGAAATTCCTGGCCATCGTCCGCGATGGGCGAAAGGTCACGAGCTCGTTCTACTACAAGCTTCGGGAAGAAATGTACGACGACGATAGCGTCGAGATTCTCAGGACCTGGTTGAGAGACCAAGTGAGCCTTCCGGAACCGCCGCCCGAGAAGCGCTACTGGTGGAATATTCCACGTTCCGATCAGTTTTTAGGAAGCGCTTTTCCGAATTTCGACCGTCTTCGACGCGTTGCTTGGCATTGGGCCGAGAATTGTCGCGAGATCACCGAACGTTTTGCGGAATTGCCGGATGATCGCGTCAAACTCGTTCGACTGGAGGAGCTCACACGTGATGAAGAGCTTCTTAAACGGACGATCGATTTCATCGGCATCGACTACGATCCCGTCTATTACGACTATCTTCAGACTCCGCGAAATGTATTCGTTCCCATCGATTTCCAGCTGACCCGTGATCAGGAGGCCGCCTTTCAAGAGATCGCCGGGCCGATGATGACGCGCATGGGATACGTCGGAGAGAAAGCCTATCATGTCTCCTACTAGTCTCTCCTGCGACGCATGCGCGGCGCCTCTGACATCGGCCCTCTATAGCCCTCTTCATTCACGCCGCGGCGTGGCGGTATTCGTCTGTTCGCAATGCGGCCTCACGCAAAGCGGTTTCCAGCCCTACGCCCGCGACCGCCGCCAGACTTTGAGCGCGGATGCAGATTGGGGCAACGTGCGCCATGGCAAAGGGCTTCGTTTGCAAGCCGTCCGCGGTTTGGTGGAGGGCCTGGACTTGTCTCGAGTCTCCGACATCCTCGATGTCGGATCGAACCGTGGCGATTTCGTCCGTTGGGTTCAGCAACGACATCCACATGCGGCGATCTGGGCGGTCGAGCCCGACGAACGGATTATCGATTATCGGCATTCACCGGGCGTCAATTACCGGAAGGGCAAGCTGGAGGACTCCGACCTCCCGCAAGAAAAATTCGGGTTCGTCTACAATTGCCAAACATTGGAGCATTCGAATTCTGCGGTAGCAATGCTGCAGACGATCTGGCGCGCCATGCGCCCAGGCGCTCTCATGCTGTTGGACGTGCCGAACATCAGTTCGATCGGGCACTCGGATATCGTCGAGGAATTTTTCATCGACAAGCACGTGTTTCATTTCGATCCGTCGAGCCTCCGACGGCTTGTCGAGGCTGCCGGCTTCGAGATCGTGTCTCCGAGGGGTGGCGAAGATCCATTCAACATCACGCTTTTCGCCCGCAAGATCGAGATGATGCCCGAACCCTCCGGCTACGGACAGGGGACACCTCCGCTCGACAATGCGGCGCTGATCCGAGCATACGCGGATACGCTGCACCGGAATCGCGAACGCCTCGCGAGGCTCGTCGAGACGAAGCTGCGCCCCTTGGCGAAACGGCAAAGAGTCGCATACTGGGGTGCAGGTCGGATCTTCGATGCTCTCGTCAAGTATGGTGGCCTCACCTCGTCGGATCTTCATCTTCTGGTCGACAAGTATCTGGCCGGATTGATGCCAGAAACGCATGGGATCCCGATCCAACGACCGGAGACGCTTCGATTGCATGAACCGCAGGTCGTGATCGTGCTGGCGCGTTCAGGGGAGAGCGCCATCGCCTCGCGCGCCTATGCGATGGGCATACGCCACGTGTTGAAGTTCAGTGAGCTTCTGGAGCAAGTGACCGACATCGCGGTCACGCCAGCGGCCATAGATCTCTAATCGGGATGCTCGATCGCATCGGACCCATGCACCACCTGCCCAGAGCGGACATCGACGAAGTCTTGCGGAGGAATTCCGTCGATTGGTCTCGCCTCGTCGATGCGCGCATATTCATCACCGGGGGGACCGGGTTCTTCGGTCGTTGGCTGATCGCGGTTCTCTCGGCGGCCGATGCCGCCTTCGCGCTGAATTTGAAGATCACCCTTCTCACCCGAAACGTCGCATCGGCGCAGCGCCGTATCCCAGGGCATGAGAAAGTGTCTTGGCTTGAGGGCGATGTACGCAGCTTTCCTCTTCCGCCAGGGCAATTCGACTATCTCATCCACGCGGCGACCGATTCCAGCCAGGCGGGACAACGCGATCCAGACGGCCTGACTGCGCAGGTCGTGAATGGAACGCGGAGGGTGATCGACTTTGCACGGCAGGCCGGCGTTCATCGGTGTCTCTATGTGAGTTCCGGTGCCGTCTACGGTCGTCAGCCTTCGCAGCTCGAAGCGATGGCGGAGACGTGCCCCTGCCGCCCGTCGACCGGCGCCTCCGCAGTCTACGGGCAGGCCAAGCTCGCCGCCGAGGACCTGATGCTGGCGGCCGGGCGGCATCACGATCTCAATGCGGTCGTCGCACGCCCGTTCGCCTGCGTCGGCCCTGGCTTGCCGCTGGACACGCATTTCGCCATCGGCAACTTCATCCGGGACGCCCTGCGCGGCGGCGATGTCGTCGTCGCGAGCGATGGCCGGCCGTTACGATCCTACCTGTATGCGGCAGATCTCGCGGACTGGCTGCTCACCTTGCTGGTGCGTGGCGATGCCGGACAGGTCTACAACGTCGGCTCGGATCGGGCGATCAGTATCGCCGACCTCGCAGGCCTCGTGTCGTCCCTGGTCTCGCCAACGGGCCGGATCGTCATCGAAAGCCCGGTGGTGGGCGGCTCGAGCGCGCATCGGTACATACCGTCGATCGAGAAGGCCCGACTCGGCCTGGGCCTCGATGCCTGGACGTCCCTCGAGAGCGCGATCTGCAAGACCGTCGATGATGCGCGTCTGCGGGGCGCATTCTGAACGCCTCACGCATCGTGGACATCCAGAAGGAACTTTCGGAAGAAGGGTTCTGGCACAAGGCGGTGAGGCGCCGATCGCATGTCGCGTTCGCCGTTTCGATCGCGTGCGGTGGGACCTAGCCCGAGGGACGCTCCTGAGGCGCGGCCCAGCGCCGCCACATCTGGCGGAACGCACCTTCGACATCGGCGGCCAAGGTCGCATGGCTCATGTGCGGACTGCGGGCCAAGCGGCCGCGCAGGTCTCGGCGCACCGCTCGGAGCCGGTCCGGGTCCAGTGCCAGCGTGGCTGCGATGTCGATGTACGCCGCGGTGCTGCGACCTGAGAGTTCCGGCAGGCCGAGGATGGCCAGGGCAGAGCATCCCATCCGGGACACGACGTGCTCGCCTTCGAGGGCGATGAACGGCACGCCCATCCATAGCGCGTCGAAGCTCGTCGTTCCTCCATTGTAGGGAAACGGATCGAGGGCGATGTCGATCCGATTGTAGAGGACGTAGCGATTGCTGGGCGAGCGATGGATCAGGATCACGCGGTCGAGCGGGAGACCGAGGCGCTGCAGCCTCGCCCTCACCTGCGCACCGACATCCGGATCATCGACGTCGGCAATCTCCAGCAGCAGCCTCGATCCCGGAACCCGCAGGAGAATGTCGCGCCAGGCCACGAGCGCCGGGTCGCTCACCTTGGTGTAGCGGTTCACGCATCCGAAGGTGATGTAGCCGGCGTCTTCAGAAGGCGGACGACCTGAAAGCGGCAGGTCGGCCGCGGGAGCCTGATAGCAGGCCACCACGTGAGGCAGGCGCCAGAGCGTCTCGACGCTGACATCATCGCCGGTCCCGTCCGGCTCGATGAAGATATCCGTGAACCGATAATCGATCGCCGCCATGCCGGTCGTTCCGGGATAGCCGATCCAGCCGACCTGGATCGGGGCGGGCTTGCGGGCGAAGACGAGGATGCGGTTCTCGGCCGTGTGGCCGGACAGGTCGACGAGGATGTCGATCGCCTCCGCCTCGATCAGGTCGGCCGCCTCGTCGTCGGTGAGGCCGCACAGGCAGTGCCAGTGGGCGAAGCTCGCCTTGAGGCGCTCCGTCGCCGCATCCTCGTTCACCGTGTTGGAGAAGGCGAAGGTCTCGATCCGCGTCGTATCGAACCGGTGCAGCGCAGGCTCGAAGAAGTAGTTGACCGCGTGCTCGCGGAAATCGCCCGAGACGAAACCGACCCGCAGGCGGCGCTCGGGATCGCGATCGTTCGCGAAGGGGCGGCGGCGCAGCAGCGGATCCGCGAACCGATGGCCGAAGGCCTAGGCGTCGGCGAAGCGTTCCTCGGCGGTATAGTCGGCGGAGTACAGCTTGGTGAACAGGCGGTTGCTGTGGACGAAGGATAGGCTCGGGTCGATCCGCAGCGCCTCGTCGTAGGCGGCGATAGCCTCGTCGAGCAGGCCCATGTCCATCAGGGCGCTTCCGCGGTTGCTGTGGGCTTGCGCGAAGTCGGGGCAAAGCCGAAGCGCCTCGTCGAAGCGGTCGATCGCGTCGCGGAGGCGGCCCTGCTTGCGCAGGGCGACCCCGAAGTTGCTGAAGGTGTTCGGGTTGTTCGGATCGATCTCGATCGATCGGTCGAAGCAGGCATTCGCCTCGCCGTAGCGTCCCTGGCGCGCGAGGATCGTGCCGAGGTTGCCCTTGATCACCGGCGCGTCGTCGTCGAGGGAGACGGCGATCTGCAGGAGGTCAACGGCGAGGGTCAGGCGGTTCGTCTGCGCGGCGATGCTGCCGGCCATGTGGAGCGCTTCGACGTGGCCCTCGTCGAGCATCACGATCATGTCGATCAGCGGCTCGGCGTCCTTGAACAGCCGGTCCTCGTAATGCTGGTGCGCTTCGGTGAACAGGTTGGCGATCAGCGCCGTCAGCGTCGCCTGGGTCTCGGCATCGGCGAAGCGCTTCTCGCGGAAGCGCTCGAGCACGGAGCGGGCGTCGCCGACCCGGCGGGCGCCGAGCAGGGCGGTGGCGAGCGAGAGCCAGTAATGCGGCTGGTCCGGTCCGGCTTTCAGGGCCGCCGCGAAATGCGGCACCGCCAGCGCGACGCGATCGGTCTGGCTCGCGATGATGCCGAGCTTGTAGTTGGCTTCGGCGTTCTGCGGGTCGGCATCCAGCACCCGGCGATACTGCCGCTCGGCCGCCGTGAGCCGTCCGGCGCGCTGCTGGAGCGAGGCATCCTTCAGCAGCCTCGCGGTCGTGGATCGTCGCTGGGACGCGACCGGCAGGTCGCGATGATTCGTGCGTCGGGCCATGATGCCTCCCCCGCGCGACTGTCGCGTTGCGATGGTTAACGAACCGTTCCGGCTTCGCCCCCGATCGCCGCCGGGCCTCATGCATGAAAAAAGGCCGGGGCGATGCCCCGGCCTCGCTCCGAACGCGCGTGGGCGCAGCCTACCGCAGGAGCTGGAGGATGCCCTGCTGCGCTGTGTTGGCCAGCGAGAGGGCCGAGATGCCGAGCGACTGGCGGGTCGACAGGGCCTGGGAGTTCGCGGCCTCCTCGTTGAGGTCGGCATCGGTGAGCTTGGAGGCGCCGGTGTCGAGCACGTTCTGGAGGTTCTTGGTGAAGTCCTGACGGTTCTGCACCACCGACAGGTTCGAGCCGAAGGTCGAGGCCTGCGAGCGCAGGGTCGAGGACGCGTTCGTCAGGCTGGTGAGCGTGGTCTTCACGTCGTCGTCGATCAGGAAGTTGCCCTGACCGTTCGAGGACGCGCCGGAGTTGCCGGTGATCTGCGTCAAGAGCAGGCCGCCCGAGGTGGCGTCGACGCCCTGGACGTCGAGGTTCGAGGTGTCCTTCTCGTTGAAGGCGATGTGCAGCTTGTTCGTGGCCGCGCTGCTCGACAGCAAGTTGGTGCCGTTGAAGCTGGCATCCTTGGCGAGCTGGTCGATCTGCGTCAGCAGGCTGTTGTATTGCTTGGCGAGCGCAGCCCGCTCCTTGACGCCGGTCACCGTGAGATCCGAGCTCTGCCCGACGGTGGAGACGGCGCCGTATTGCGGGCCCGAGTTGGCGACGCCGCTGGTGAAGCCGAGGTTGGTCTGGTCGGCCGCCGCCGAGAACTCGATGTCGGCGCTGCCGTTGAGGACGATCTTCGTGCCCGTGGAGTCCTTGCTGAAGGCGTTGCCCGCCCCCTTGGTGTTGACGGCGGTGTTCAGCGCGGTGATCGCCGCATCGATGGTGCCGCTGGCGGGGATCGTCGCGGTGGCGGCCGTGCCGTTCACCTCGAGGTTGATCGTCGTGGACGAAGCCGAGACCGAGTACTGGTTCTTCGCCGTTCCGCGGGTGGTGATCTGCGTCGCGAGCGCCTGGTTGGCGGTCGACTTGGCCGAGTCCACGAGCTTCTGGATCGAGGTCAGGCCCTGGTTGGCCGCCTGGATCGTCTGCACACCGTTGGAGATGCTGTCGAGCAGGGTGCCGAGGTCCGAGGAGCGGTTCGACAGGCTCTGCGCGGTGAAGAAGTTGACCGGGTTGTCGAGGGCCGAGGAGACCTTCTTGCCGGTGGAGAGGCGGTTCTGGGTGGTCGAGGACAAGGACGCCGTATCCTGCAGCGAAAGCAGGTTCTGGCGGGTAGCAGCGGTGAGAGAGACGCCGGACATGAGGTGAGATCCATATTTGATCAGAAGACCGGCTTTCTGCCGGCCTCACGAAGAAACATGTCGCCACCTACCGACGCGTTAAATCGACCGGTCGAATCCGGCATATCGCGGGTGTGCAGGGCGTATTGCGCCCAATTACGCGATGAGATTTCAAACAACATTAACAGATCGTGTCGATGGTCGTGGCGTCTCTAGAATGGAGTTGCCGGCATGGCCCTACGCATCGAGCTGAAGCCCGCGGAGCGACTGATCATCAACGGAGCGCTGATCCGCAACGGCGATCGGCGGTCGGTCTTCCTCGTCGAGACCCAGTGCAAGTTCCTGCGCGAGAGCGAGATCATCCGCGAGGCGGACGCCGACACGCCGTGCAAGAAGCTCTGCGTGACCCTGCAGGTGATCTATCTCGCCGACGATCCGGCGGAGGCGGAGAACCTGTTCGTGATGCAGTCGACCGAGATCCTGAAGACGATCCCGGGCGCGGCCCCGTATCTCGTGGCGATCCACGACGCGGTCGCGGCCAAGCAGTACCACCTGGCGATCAAGACCGGGCGGAAGCTCATCGCCTACGAGGAGGAGCTGGCCGCCTGAGGGCGTCCGCCCGAGCGAGGCGTCGCGCAGCGCGACGCCTCGGGGGCCAGGTCCGCCGCGCGACGCGGGCGCCGGCCGGGCCGTCCGCTCACGTCACTCGCCGATGCCGAACAGCTTCTCGATGAAGTTGCGGTCGTCCGAGTCGCGGGCCGCCGGACGGCGGGCCGCATTCGGGCGGGGCGCCGGCGCCGGGGGCTCGCCGAAGATCTGGCCGAGGATGTTGCCCGGGCTCGGCGCGCTCGCCACCGAGGCAGTCGTTTCGGGCGCCTTGCGCCAGCGGTTGAGGCCGGGCAACGGCACCGGCGTCTGGCCCTTCAGCGCGACGCTCATGTAGGACTTCCAGATCTCGACCGGCAGGTTGCCGCCGGACGCCTTCTTGGTCGGCTCGCCGTCGTCGTTGCCGAGCCAGATCCCGGTGACGAGGCTGCCGGAATAGCCGATGAACCAGGCATCGCGGAAATCCTGGCTGGTGCCGGTCTTGCCGGCGAGGTCCCAGCCCGGGATGTCGCCCTTCTTGGCGGTGCCGATCACGAAGGTCTCGTGCATCATCGCGTTCATCATGCCGACGGCGTTCGGATCGATGACCCGGCCGAGGCCGCCCTCCCCGCGCTTGTACAGCACCTTGCCGTCGGCAGCCTTCACGCCGGCGACGACGTAGGGGATCACGCCGGTGCCGCCGTTGGCGAAGGCGCTGTAGGCGCCGACCATCTCCAGCGGCGTCACCTCGGAGGTGCCGAGCGCGATCGAGCCGTTGGCCTGCAGCGCCGAGGTGATGCCGAGGCGCTGCGCGGTCTGCACCACCGCCTTGGCGCCGACCTCCTGGCCGAGGCGCACCGCGACGGTGTTGAGCGACAGGGCGAGCGCGGTCCGCAGCGTGACCGGGCCCTCGTACTGGTGCGAGTAGTTCTCCGGCTGCCAGTTGCCGATCTTGATCGGCGCGTCCTCCTTCACCGTGTCCGGCGTCGCGCCGCGCTCGACCGCGGCGAGGTAGACGAACGGCTTGAACGAGGAGCCGGGCTGGCGCTTGGCGGTGGTGGCCCGGTTGAACTGGCTCTGCGCGTAGTCGCGCCCGCCGATCAGCGCGCGGATCGCGCCGTCCGGCCGCATCGAGACCAGCGCGCCCTGGCCGACGTTGTAGCGGCCGCCCTTGGCGTTCAGCTCGTCGACGAGCGCCTTCTCGGCGGTCGCCTGAAGGTTGGTGTCGACCGTAGTCTGCACGACGATGTCGCCCTCGATCGTGCCGACGAAGTCGTCGAGCACGTCCATCACGAGGTCGGCGACGTAGTTCGCCGAGCCGCCGCCGCGGGTGCTCGCCGGCCGGGCCGGCTGGGCGAGCGCCACCTTCGCGTCCTGGGCGGTGATGAAGCCGAGCTCCTGCATGGCCGCGACCACCTGGGCGGCGCGCGCCTGGGCCGCCGGCAGGTTGCGGTTCGGCGCCAGCCGCGAGGGCGCCTGGACGAGGCCGCCGAGCATCGCGGCTTCCGCGACGCTGACGGTCTTGGCCGGCTTGCCGAAGTAGCGCTGCGCCGCCGCCTCGACGCCGTAGGCGCCGGCGCCGAAGTAGACCCGGTTCAGGTAGAGCTCGAGCAGCTCGTCCTTGCTGTACTTGTGCTCGAGCCACAGGGCGAGGATCGCCTCCTGGATCTTGCGCGAGGCCGACCGCTCGGGCGTCAGGAACAGGTTCTTGGCGAGCTGCTGCGTCAGGGTCGAGCCGCCCTGGGCGACGCCGCGGCGCGTCAGGTTCTGGCCGATGGCGCGCAGGATGCCGACCGGGTCGACGCCGAAATGGCTGTAAAAGCGCCGGTCCTCGATCGCCACGAAGGCGCGCGGCAGGTAGCTCGGCAGCTCCTTGATGCCGACGACGCGACCGCCGGTCTCGCCGCGGTTGGCGAGCAGCGAGCCGTCGGAAGCGAGAATCGCGATGTTCGGCGGGCGCTTGGGCACCGCGAGCTGGTCGATCGGCGGAAGCTGGGAGGCATGGTAGGCGATCAGGCCGGCGATCCCGACCACCGCCCACAGGCCGAGCACCCAGCCGGCGTAGACCACACGCCCGAGCAGCGAGCGCCGCCGGACCTTCTTCGACGAAGCGCCACGCCGCGCGCCGCCCTTGGCGGCCGGCTTCGCCCGGCGGCTGCCCGCGTCCTCGCTGTCTCGGCTTCTGCTGGCCACGCCGCCTCCCGGGCGATCGGCCCGCGACAGGCGAAGGTCCGCGCCGCCCCGACCCGCGCCGCGCCCCTCGGGCACGTCGAAGTTCGGTTCGCCCCGGCCGTCCCGTCCGCGTCCGTTCGCCATGCGTCCCGTCTGTCCTGAGGCCCGTCCGAGATGCCCTGCGAAGGCGGTGCGGCGGCGATCGTCGGAGGCCCGGTTCCGCACGGTAAATGCGGCGGGTTTAAGGGATGTTAACCGCCGATTTTCAGAACCCGTTGACGATCAGGGACTTGGCGTTCGCGCTCCGCGATGCGGCCCAGCGTCGCCGAGTTCATGGGGTTTTTGGCGCCGGACGCGGCTTTTGCTAAGCGATTGCGCGCAAGATGCGCTCCGCCTTCGACCTTGGGGTGATGCCATGAGCGACAATCGACGCAGCACCCCGCGCAAGGACGCCTTCCAGGTCGCGAGCCTGATCGCGGACGAATGCGGGGAGCCCTGCGAATGCCTGGTCTGGGACGTCTCCGAGACCGGCGCGCAGATCGAGGTCGCGGCCAAGATCGTCGCCCCCGATCGGTTCACGCTGCGGGTGACCGCTTACGAGCCGCCGCGGCGCTGTCGCGTCGTCCGGCGCGAGGGCCGGCGGCTGGGAGTACGGTTCGAAGGCTGAGACGGACCGCGAAACCGGCGCGCGCCGGCTCAGGCCGGCTGCAGCGCCGGAGCGGGGTCCTGCCGGGCCCTCGCGATGCGGAACGCCTTCGGGCGGGCGAACAGGAAGCGGAGGGCGGTGCCGCGCACCGCGCGCTCGAGCGCCAGCGGCACGATCACGGCGACGACCATCACCGTCAGGCTGGCGAGGCCGACATCGTCGATCAGCCCGACCTTGACCAGCAGCGTCCGCGTGACCGCCATCGGCAGGAAGAACGCGAGGTAGATCACGATCGAGCGTTGCCCGCAGGCGCGCAACGCCGCGGTGACCGGCCCCCCGGCCGACGTCAGCAGGGCGGCGCCGGCGACGATGGCGAGCGCGCCGGCGCCGCCGAGGATCAGGCTGACCAGCGGCAGGCTGGCGAGCGTCGGGTACCCCGGCAGCTGCGAGGGCGTGAAGGCGAGCCACGCCTCGATCCCCGCCCAGAGCATCAGCCCGGCACAGGCCGCCCCCGGGTGGCGCGCGACCCGGTCGGCCAAGGCGAAGATGCGCCCGGCGAACAGGTATCCGGCCACGAAGTAGACGTAGCGGGCGCAGAATTCCTCCGCGAGATAGGAAGGGGTCGCGATCGGCACGACCTGCAGCAGGGCGGCGCCGGCCAGGAGCACCGCCGCCGGCACGCGGCGCAGCAGCTTGGTCACCACCGAGAACACCGCGAGCAGGTAGATGAACCACAGCGTCGCGTACGGCTCGATCAGCGTGTGGACGAGATGGGCCGCGAAGGCGCCGGGCCCGGCCTCGCCGACGATCGCCGGATACTTCGCGAGCGACTGGACGACGACCCAGAGCCCGTAGAAGTAGGCGAAGTGGACGACACGCCGGTCGGCGAACAAGCGCCAGTCGCGGTCGATCACCCGGCCGACGAACAGGCCCGACAGCAGGAAGAAGTCCGGGATCCGGAACGGCTTCGCGAAGCTCACCACCGTGTGGAGGAAACCCTCGCCGTCCATCGCCTCGCCGGTGCCGAGGGTGGAATGCATCATCACCACGAGGAGGATGCAGATGCCCTTGGCGACGTCGACCCAGGCGAGACGCATCGCATCCCCCGGCCCCGCCGTGCCCGCCGCCCCCGCCATCACCGCCTCCGCCCGGTCGCCCCGTCGGCGCAACCCTTGGGCGGGATGCGTAAAGGCCGCCTGAGCCCCGCAGCGCCATCGCGCGGCATGGCGAACGCGGGGTGAATCCGCTCCGGGGCCCGGCGTCAGCTCTTGCGCTTGGCCGAGCGACGGTCCCGCGTCATCCGCGTGGCAGCGTGGAAGTCGTCGGGCTTTGTCCGCACCCAGGCGATGAAGCGCGCGATCTCCGGCTCGGCGCGGAGCGCGCTGACGTCGGCGAGGCGCCGGGCGAGCTCGGCTTCGCTGTGCCGGGCATGGATCGCCGAGTGGCAGACCTGGTGCAGCCGCACGGTGGTGCCGTGGGTGCCGCCCTTCAGCTTCGGCACGAGGTGATGCAGGCTCGAGCGGGCGCGGGGCGGGATCGGGCGCTCGCAGAGCGGGCAGATCACCGGCTCGGGGCTGCGCGCCTGCGTCTCGGGATCGTCCTCGCGCCAGCGCCGCTCGCGTCGCCCCACCGCCTCGCCTCCGTTCGCATCGGGTCCGACCGGCGATATGGGATTGCGGGAAAACCGCGGCGCGGCGTCAAGGCGTCGCTGCGGCGAGCGCCGGGCAGCCCGGCCGGACGCGGTCGCCGAACAGGGTTTCGGCCAGGCGATCGCGGGTTCCGAGCACCGAGACGTGGTCGCCGGCGACCGCCTCGAAGCGGGCGCTCGCGCCCGCCGCGATGGCGAGGCGGCGCCCGAGCTTCACCGGCACGACGCCGTCCGCCGTGCCGTGGACGATCAGCACCGGCCCGCCGGCCCGCGCGATGCGCGCATCGGAGCGCCAGGTATCGCGCAGGAGGAATGTCGGCGCGTAGGGGAAGGCGAGGCGCACGATGCCGGGCAGCGAATCGAACGGCGCCTCGAGGTAGAGCCCGAGATGCGGCACCCGCTCCGCCACGGCGACCGCGACCGCGGCGCCGAGGGAATGACCGTGCAGCATGATGGGCGCGCCGGGCGCCCGCCGCGCGGCCTCGGCGACGGCCGCGAGCCCGTCGGCGATCAGCCCCTCCTCCGTCGGCGTGCCGGTCGATCCGGGAAAGCCGCGATAGGCGATCGCCAGCACGCCCCATCCGGCGCCGGACCAGGGCGCGGCGGCGAAGCGCACGGCCGCGGTCTCGGGGCGCGAGCCGTTGCCGTGGAAGCTGACCACGACGCCGCAGCCGGGGCGCGGCGCCCGCCACAGGGCATGCAGGCGCTCGTCGTCGGCGGTGACGAGCGAGATCGCTTCGGTGCCCGGCGGCACCGGCAGGCGTGCGCGCGGGCCGGCGATGAAGGCGCCCGGGTAGATGAGGTTGCGCTGGAAGACGGCCAGCGCGGCGATGGGGCCGCCGAAGACGATGGCGGCCGCCGCCAGGACGAGCAGGATGCGCATGGGTCTCCGCCGGGTCTCGCGGGCGGACCCTAACCGTTCCGCGGCGACGCCGGCAGCCGTCCGTCCCGGCATGGTCTGCCGCACGCATTGACAAAGTCCGGCGGCACGCGGAGATTCGAACCATTCCGAGGGGGGCCCCGCAACCGGGGGCTGAGAGTGGACGCGACGTCCTGACCCTTGAACCTGATCCGGCTCGTACCGGCGGAGGGACGGGAACCTGCGGCGCCGATCCCGGCGTCTGCCGCTTCATCGCATCTCCATCGACGCGTGCCGGGTCGCCCCAAAGCCGGGAGACCCACTCGATGAACGCGCCCGTCCTGTCCAAAGACGTCAAGGGAAGTCCCGAGACCGTGACCACGGGTCCGGTGACCGGCTCGCGCAAGGTCTACGCGAGCGTGGCCGGCCGGGAGGACATCCGGGTGCCGTTCCGCGAGATCGTGCTGACCGACCCGAACGAGCCGGCGGTGCGGGTCTATGACCCGTCCGGCCCCTACACCGAGACCGACGCCCGCATCGACCTCGCCAAGGGCCTGCCGACCCTGCGCGACCCGTGGATCGCCAAGCGCGACTACGCCGCCGTGCAGCCGCGCATCGTGAAGCCCGAGGACAACGGCTTCGTGCCGGCCGACAAGCTGGTGGCCCCCTGCCCCGCCGAGCGGACGATCCGCAAGGCCGGCCCGGGCCAGATGGTGACGCAGTACGAGTTCGCCCGCGCCGGGATCGTCACCGAGGAGATGATCTACGTCGCCCACCGCGAGAACCTGTGCCGCGAGCAGATGCTCGACCGGGCGCACGCGGCGCTCGCCGATGGCGAGAGCTTCGGCGCCTCGGTGCCGCCGTTCATCACGCCCGAGTTCGTGCGCGACGAGGTCGCCCGCGGCCGGGCGATCATCCCGGCCAACATCAACCACACCGAGCTGGAGCCGATGGCGATCGGCCGGAACTTCCTGGTGAAGATCAACGCCAACATCGGCAACTCGGCCGTCACCTCGTCGGCGGCGGAAGAGGTGGAGAAGCTGGTCTGGTCGATCCGCTGGGGCGCCGACACGGTGATGGACCTGTCGACCGGCCGCAACATCCACAACATCCGCTCGTGGATCATCCGCAACTCGCCGGTTCCGATCGGCACGGTGCCGATCTACCAGGCGCTCGAGAAGGTCGGCGGCGATCCGCTCAAGCTCGACTGGGAGGTGTTCAAGGACACGCTCATCGAGCAGGCCGAGCAGGGCATCGACTACTTCACGATCCATGCCGGCGTCCGCCTCGCCCACGTGCCGCTCACCGCGCGGCGCGTCACCGGCATCGTGTCGCGCGGCGGCTCGATCATGGCACGCTGGTGCCTGGCCGGGCACCGCGAATCGTTCCTCTACGAGCGCTTCGAGGAGATCTGCGACATCTGCCGCGCCTACGACGTCTCGTTCTCGCTCGGCGACGGCCTCCGCCCCGGCTCGATCGCCGACGCGAACGACGCAGCGCAGTTCGCCGAGCTCGAGACGCTGGGCGAGCTGACCAAGATCGCCTGGAACAAGGGCTGCCAGACGATGATCGAGGGGCCGGGCCACGTGCCGATGCACAAGGTCAAGGTCAACATGGAGAAGCAGCTCGCCGAGTGCGGCGAGGCGCCGTTCTACACTCTCGGCCCGCTGACCACCGACATCGCGCCGGGCTACGACCACATCACCTCCGGCATCGGCGCGGCGATGATCGGCTGGTTCGGCTGCGCGATGCTCTGCTACGTCACGCCCAAGGAGCATCTCGGGCTGCCCAACCGCGACGACGTGAAGACCGGCGTCATCACCTACAAGATCGCCGCCCACGCCGCGGATCTGGCCAAGGGCCACCCGGCGGCGCAGCTGCGCGACGACGCCCTGTCGAAGGCCCGCTTCGACTTCCGGTGGGAGGACCAGTTCAACCTCGGCCTCGACCCGGACACGGCGCGCGCCTACCACGACGAGACCCTGCCCAAGGACGCCCACAAGGTCGCGCATTTCTGCTCGATGTGCGGGCCGAAGTTCTGCTCGATGAAGATCACGCAGGACCTGCGCGCCGAGGTGCTGGCGATGGAGGCCGCCGGCGAGGTGCTCAACACAGCGCCGATCCTCACCAGCGCCGAGCGCGAGGCCGGGATGGCGGAGAAGTCGCGCGAGTTCCTGGCCGAGGGCGGCAAGCTCTACGTCGACGCCGCCGAGTGACGGCGCCACACTGGGACGCATGACCGAGCGCTCCGCCCCCGCCCGCCGACAGGCGCGCGGGGGCGGATCGCTTCCAAGGCCTCGCATCCGCTCGACCGGGCCCCGGGAACGCGGCGCATGCCGGGGCGAACCGTTAAAATTCGATCCGCGTCGTTGCCTGATTCTTCAGGATGATCCCGCTCAGTCGGGTACCGGGGCGAAGTCTTAAGATACGATTCACGCGCCGCACGGCTTCTGGTCTCATGCCGCAACGGGACCCGTAGAGGTGCGCGATGAGTACCTTCGAAGTGACACCCCCGACGCCGACGCGCCTGAGCGCACCGCCCGTCGTCCAGCCTGCCAGACTCATCGAGGCGGCGGCTCCGGTGGCGCTCGATCCGGCCGTTCGCGTCGACATCGGCAGAAGCGATCGCAGCGGCGCTGCGGTCTCCGATGACGGACGGTCGCGCGGCGACGCCGCGTCGGATCGGACCAACGACGAGCGGCGCATCACCATCGACCGGGATACGAAGAGCGTCGTGTATCAGGTGCTCGACCCCGGCACCGGTGCGGTGCTGGTCCAGCTTCCGGACGTGTCGGTGCTGCGGTCGCGCGCCTACGCCGAGGCTCAGGCGGAGCGCAGGACGGCCGATAAGCCCGTCGATCGCGAAGCGTGAGCGGTGCCTCCGCCGGTCGTGACGCCGAGCGGAACGAAAGGGCCGGGGCTGTGCGCCTCGGCCCTTTTTTGCGTTGCTATGCCTGTCGAGACCGGGTCGCCGAAGCCGAGGCGACGGGACGCGCCGCGTCCCGTGCCCGGTCGCGTCCGCCGGTCCGGCGCGGCCTACGAGGAGCGCAGGCCGGCGGCGATCTGCTGGTTGATGTTGATCAGCGCCGAGAGCTTGTCGGCGCCCGGCTCGATCAGCGTGTCGATGATCCGCCGGAACACGAAGACCGAGAGCTGGCCGATGTTGTTCTTGATCGCGATCGGAAGCGGGCTCTCGGGCGCCGTCGCGGCGCCCGCCAGGAGCGTCCAGACCTTCTGATTGAAGTTCAGCGCCTTGTTCAGGTTGGCGGACTGGTTGGTCCAGTCGTCCTTGACCATCTGAAGCTGCTGGGCCGCCTTGATCAGCACGGCGGCTTCCGCCTCGCGCGGGCTGAGGACGCTGTTCGCGGTTCTCGTGTAGGCGTTGGCGGCGAAACTCATCGGTCTGACGCTCCACCCGCAGGCCGGCGGGCACGGGGTGGGGTTATGGCAGCGCGCGCCTTAACATAGGGTAAGCGCCGCGGACGAGAATTGCATCGGCCGCCCGAGCGATTGTTCAAGCACAGCGTCGGCCGGACGGCGCCGCAGCGGAACGATCGACTGTATTCGATCGTCCCTATCATGATCCAGCCTAAGGATCACGCAGCCCGCTTCTTGCCCTTCTTCTCGCGCCCCTGCCCCGGCGCGCTCTTGCCGGCGCGGGAGCGGTCGAGGACGAACTTCGCGTAGTCGTCCATGTCGCCGGGAAACGGCTTCACGGTGTTGTCAGCCGCGAGCCAGAGGCGGTCGGCCACGAGCTCCATCAGCGAGCGGTCGTGGGTGATGAGGATGACGGCGCCCTCGTAGTCGTTCAGCGCGTCGAGCAGCGCCCGGCGACTGTCGATGTCCAAGTGGTTGGTGGGCTCGTCGAGGATCAGCAGGTGGGGCGCCCGCATCGCCACGAGGTTCAGCAGCAGCCGCGCCCGCTCGCCGCCCGACAGCGCATCGACCGTCGTCTCCTGCTTCTCGTAGGCGAGGCCGAAGCTCGCAAGCTTGCCTCGGCGGGCCGACTCGCCGTCCTCGGGCCGCTCGCGGCGGATGATGGCCAGCGGCGTATCCTTCGGGTCCATCGCCTCGATCTGGTGTTGGTGGAACCAGCCGACCTGCACCCGCCCTTCGCGCGTCATCCGCCCCGAGCGGATGTCGAGCGCGCCGGCCGCCATCTTCGCGAAGGTCGACTTGCCGGCGCCGTTGACGCCGAGCAGGCCGATGCGATCGTCGATGTCGAGCGTCAGGTTCAGGCCGCGCAGGATCGCGGGATCGTCGCCGTAGCCGACCTCGACGTCGGTGAGGTGCATCAGCGGCGGCGCCAGCGGGCGCTTCGGCGACGGCAGATGGAACGGCGCGACGTGCTCCTCGATCGTGGTGGCGATCGGCTCGAGCTTGGCCAGGCGCTTGACCCGCGACTGCGCCTGCGCGGCCTTCGAGGCTTTGGCCTTGAAGCGGTCGATGAAGCTCTGCAGGTGGGCGCGCTCGGCGTCCTGCTTGGCCTTGGCTGAGAGCTGGAGCCTCGCCTTCTCGGCGCGGCGCCGCTCGAAGTCGTCGTAGCCGCCGGTGTAGAGCTCGAGCTGCCCGTTGGCGACGTGCAGGATCGCGTCGACGGAGTTGTTCAGCAGCTCGCGGTCGTGGCTGATGATCAGCGCCGAGTGCGGGTAGCGCTTGAGCCGCGCCTCGAGCCAGAGCGCGCCTTCGAGGTCGAGATAGTTCGTCGGCTCGTCGAGCAGCAGCAGCTCGGGGGACGCGACGAGGGAGGCGGTGAGCTGCACCAGCATCCGCCACGAGACGGACAACTACGACCGCCGCGACTCGAGTGCGCCCACCGATACGAGAAGGCCTGCCAGGTACGGCTCGACGCGGGTGGCCTCCCGGACGTCGGCGATCTCGAGCAGACGGCAGTAGTTTTCTACTATTGGCTCTGCTAC
>NZ_JAKSYF010000136.1:0-4600 GCF_022829745.1 Methylobacterium sp. E-016 | reverse complement strand
AAGGGCGAGGGCCACGCCGTGCTCACCCTGATCACCGACCGCGGCGACCTGGTGCTCGACAACAAGACCAGCCAGATCCTGCCCTGGCACCGCACCGGCTACACCTTCATCAAGCGCGAGAGCCAGGACGCCGTCGCCTGGGTCTCCCTCGGCGGCGTCACCTCCCCGGTCACCACCGCCAACCGCTGAGATCGGCGGCGACGTCCCGAAACGGGATGGCCTCGCAGTCGGGGCGTTGACGAAACCTTCACCGCGTCGGCGCGACGCTCCGGGATCGGAGCCGCCCACCCCGACGCCCATGATGTTCCGTTCCATCGCGAAATCGTTGCTCGCCGCGGGCCTGCTCGTCGCGCTCGCCGCCGTGCTGCCGGCGCGGGCCGGCGAGGCCGGGACGCGCTACGCCTCCTGGCACGGCTGCCTCGACCGGCATTTCGGTCTGCGCGCCGCGATCGGAAGCCGGCTCCTGGCGGCCGACGCGGCGATCGGCGCCTGCCGCGCGCCCGAGCGGGCCTACCTCGCCGCCCTCGCCGCCTCGCCGCTGCTCGATGCCGACGACGCCGAGCAGGCCCGCGCCGCCCTGGTCGCGCGGGCGCGGGCCCGGCTGCTTGGGCAGCGCGCCGCGCTCTGACGCCGCCGATTCTTCGAGAGAACGGTCTTCGCAAACGACACCGCACGCCGCGCCGGATCGCGGCGCGCGTGCGGTGTCGGTTCGCTCGGCACGCCGCGCCTTTCCCGCTCACGCGTCCGGCGAATGCCGGCCCGAGCGGCGTGGGCCGGTCGTCGGGCGCTGCAGGGGAGCGGAGGGAGGGGGAGCGGAGGGAGCGGAGGGAGGCGCGATCCGCCCGTCCGGCACGACCTGCCCGACGGCACGCAGGTCTCCGGCGAGACCGGGTCTGCCGATGGGGCTGGCATCGTGCCGGAGCGGGCGCGAGGCCGCCTCGGCCTCAGGCGGCGTCGGCCTTGCGGGACTGGCTGCCCTTCACGGCGGAGGTCGCAGCCTTGCGGCCGCGGCGGGCGGGCGCGGGCGCCGCCTCCTCGACCTCCTCGGGGGCCTCGGCGGGGGTCGAGCGGCCGGGCTGGCCGAGGCCGAGGCTCTTGGCGAGCGCCGAGCGCTGGGCCGAATAGTTCGCCGAGGTGGTGGGGTAGTCGGCCGGCAGGCCGTAGCGGTCGCGGTAGCTGTGCGGGTCGAGGCCGTGCTTGGTCAGGTGGCGCTTCAGCGTCTTGTAGGACTTGCCGTCGATGAAGCTGACCAGCCCGTCGGGGCGGATCGACTTGCGGATCTGCGCGGGGCTGGGCTTCTCGACCGTCTCGGCCGCGACGGGGGTCGTTCCGGAGCCGACGTTGTTCAGCGCCTCGTGAATGCTGGCGATGAGCGTCGGCAGTTCCGTGATCGGCACGGAGTTGTTCGACACGTAGGCCGCGACGACGTCGACGGTCCGCTCGATATACTCGTTGCTGGTCTGTGCCGACGGTGTAGTTTCAGACATACGTCCGTTCCTTGCCTGTTCCTTGATGGGTCCCCACCCGGAGGAATTATGATGTTTGGCAGAGAAAGCAAGGATGTCGGAGCGGTTATCGGTGCTCAACACACGAACAAGTGTGGATCTTGCCTGCCGTGCTTCGGCGCTATCCGTGCAACCGACCCGGCATCCGCAGCAATGCAGTGCTCAGCGCCGCGCGAAATCTCTGCAACTGCGGAGGGCGGGATTCCGCTGTTGCCCGAACCCGTTACAGCGCCCGCGCGCGGGCGGGGCGGGCGGGCCAAATGCTGGACGGATGCGTCTTGCGCGACCGCCGGCCCGGGCGACGGCTTTATGTCCAAACCGGAGGTCTGCGCAATGGTGGATAAAAGTGTCGCACCAAGATCAATGACCTGGGATATTTTGAATTCACGCGTACCGGTATAGACATACTAAGTATCGCGATGATGTTCTCGCGGCCGGGCGTGGGAACGGATGCCTCGGGCCGGAGGATCCCGCCGCGCCGACGGTGCTCGAACCTCAGGCGTCAAGCATCCGCGGGCCGGCCCGGTCCTCGCGCGAGGCATTCGCGGCGCGCGGCCGGCGGGCGCATCTCCGGGACACAGTCGCTTCGCGCGACGCCGGTGCCGACGGACAGTCTTGCGGTGCGGACCGGCGCGCTCGGCGGCAGGGTTCGCTCGGCGGAAGGGTTCGCTCGGCGGAAGGTCTTGCTCAGCGGAAGGTCTTGCGCGGATCGAACGCGTCGCGCACCGCCTCGCCGGCGAAGACCAGCAGGCTCAGCATCGCGGCGATCACCAGGAAGCCGGACAGGCCGAGCCAGGGCGCGGTGAGGTTGTCCTTGCCCTGGGCCAGCAGCTCGCCGAGCGAGGGCGAGCCGGGCGGCAGGCCGAAGCCGAGGAAGTCGAGCGAGGTCAGGGTGGTGATCGAGCCGTTGAGGATGAACGGCAGGAAGGTCAGCGTCGCCACCATGGCGTTGGGCAGCAGGTGCACCGTCATGATGCGGACGTTCGACAGGCCGAGCGCGCGGGCCGCCCGCACGTACTCGAAGTTGCGGGCGCGCAGGAACTCGGCGCGCACCACGCTGACCAGCGCCACCCACGAGAACAGCAGCATGATCCCGAGCAGCACGAAGAAGCCCGGCGCGATGAAGGCCGAGATGATGATGATCAGGTAGAGGGTCGGGATGCCGCCCCAGACCTCGATGAAGCGCTGGAACGACAGGTCGACCCAGCCGCCGAAATAGCCCTGCACCGCGCCGGCGACCACGCCGATCAGCGAGGAGACGGCGGCCAGGATCAGCCCGAACAGCACCGAGATGCGGAAGCCGTAGATCACGCGGGCGAGCACGTCGCGCGTGGTGTTGTCGGTCCCGAGCCAGTGCCAGGGAATGCTGGCGCAGCCCTTCCCCGGCACCGTCTCGGCGGCGTGGCACTGCGCGTCGGTGAGCATCCAGGTCGGCGGCGAGGGCGAGGGCGTCGGCAGCCCGTCGTTGATGGTGTCGTAGGAGAACGGGATCGGCGGCCAGATCGCCCAGCCGTTCTCGGCGATCTCCCTGGCGATCTCGGGGGTGCGGTAGTCGGTCCGCGCCAGGAAGCCGCCGAACTTCTCCTCCGGGTAGTCGATCAGCACCGGGAACAGCCACTCGCCTTTGTAGGAGGCGACGATCGGCCGGTCGTTGGCCAGGATCTCGGCGAACAGGCTGACGACGAACAACGCCAGGAAGATCAGGAACGAGACGTAGCCGAGCCGGTTGCGGCGGAAGTTCTCGAGCCGGCGCCGGTTGAGCGGCGACAGCCCGCCGCGGCGGGGCGCGAGCGGCCGCGCCTTGGGCAGGCCCTCGCTCGGCCGCAGCACGATCGGCTGCGCCCCGGGCATCGGCGCGGGCACGGCGTCGCCCTCGGGGGGCCGGGCGATCTCGTTCATCGCGGGCTGCTCCGCAAGTGGGGCACGAAGTGGGTCGTAGGGTGCGCGCGATTTCCCTTCCCCCGACGGATCTCGGGCTTGCCCGAGATCCGCATCCCGTGTGCCCAAGTCGGGCAGGCCCAACTGGGGTGCGGGGCAGGGGACCCTGCGCAGCAGGGGGGGAAAGGGGAGCGCCGCATCCGGAGAGGTCGCTCCCCTCTCCCGACCCGCGCTGACGCGAGGCCCGCCCTCCCCCGCAGAGGGGGGAGGGGACGGGAACCGCGTGCCCTGGGAACCCTCAGCCGTCGATCCGCACGGCGGTGCCGTCGATCTCGTTGGGGCGCAGCCCGCCGCTGCGTTCCATCCAGCGGCGCAGCAGGCGGACGTTGCGGCGGTTGGCCTTGAAGGCGGCGTCGAACAGGTCGCCGGCCAGGGGCACGATGCCGATCGCGCCGTCGAAGGCGACGTTCAAGGCCATCCGCGCGATCAGCCAGCGCGGCGCCCCGAGGCGGCGCGCCTCCGCGACGATGTAGGACGAGATCACCATGCCGGCGATGTCGCCGACGATCGGCACGAGGCCGATCACCGCCTCGAGCCCGACCCGCCGGTTGAGGCCGGGGATCAGGAAGGCGGAATCGAGCAGGTGCGCCAGCGCCTCGAGCCGGGCGAGCGTCGCCTCGCGGCTCTGGTCGCCGATGCGCAGCGTCGTGCCCGCGCGCCAGCTTTGGGAGAAGGTCTGCGAGGGATCCATCGGCGGAAACCGGTGAGCGAGGGTGGCCATGGCCCGGGATGTGGCGCCGCGGGGCTGCCCCGGCAAGGCGGGGGGCGTCGTCGGCGCTCGGCGGACGGACGCATGGCCCCTGGAGTGATGGCCCTTGGAGCAATGGCCCCTGGAGCAATGGCCCCTGGAGCAAGGCCCCCGGCCACAGGAGCTCCCGCCGCATCGGAACGCGCGCCCGGGACCCGCGCATCCCCTCGCCCCGCCTGCGGGGAGAGGGCCGCGACGACCCCGTCGTCGTCGCGGCGAGGCGGCAGCCGACGGTGAGGGGGCTTCGACCGGCGAGCCTCCCACGGCACCGCCCCCTCACCGCCGCTTCGGCTGCGCTTCCCGGCCGCACGACGGGGTGCGGCAGGGCCTCTCCCCGCGTGCGGGGAGAGGGGATGGGCGTTTCATCCCAAAGCCGAAACCCGCTCACGATGCCGCCCGCCGCACGCCC
>NZ_JAKSYF010000134.1:0-1265 GCF_022829745.1 Methylobacterium sp. E-016 | reverse complement strand
CGGCGTGTTCGGATCGCTGATCGAGGTACAGGCCGCCATCAAACGCTTCATCGCCGAGAGCAACGGCAATCCGAAGCCGTTCGTCTGGACCGCCGACCCGGATCGCATCATCCAGGCCGCAAAGCGCGGGCACCAAGTGTTAGACTCGTACCACTAGGATGTCGAAACAGCAGCAATGCCGCAGGATACAAAACGATTCGGCCGTCGCTTCATGATTGGACGCGACTCGACGCAATTTGTTTGATCGATATCGGACGTTGCGGATTTTGCTGTTGCAGCCTCGTGATGCGCTTTCCAAGCCGCGCGCACGGTTCGGCAATCAGAACATGAAAGGCCCAGCCACTCGTCAATACTAAGGGATAGACAATAATTATCATGGACCAAAGGGGAAGGACGTTTTGGAGAAAAAACGTGACGGCCGCCAGGATTGGCACTTGCACGAGGTAGACGCTGTATGAAATCCTTCCCAGGAATTGTAGCGGCGGAGCCAATAAAAAGCGTTCGATCCGACTTGGCGCGAGTGCTGCGGATATGACGAAAACCGATCCGGTTGCGACGCCAATATTGTGAAAGGCGTGTGTCTGCGACCAATGAGTTTGAACCATCAGCAGGCCGGCACACATCACGAACTCGCCAGCGTGGTATTTTGAGGTCGTCTCGAAGAACCGCCGGATTCTATCCAGATTGAGGGCCATCGAGGCGCCGATGACAAAAAATATCGTGTAATAGGCAGTATGTTGGAGTTCCCACAAAATGGTTCCTGTCAATGAAGTCTCAGGCACGGATCTGAGGAGGACGTGTATTGCTGCTACGATGAGAAAGCATCCCAGTGATCAGCCCCCATTGAAGTGGTCCGCCCTTTGTTATGGCGTTTGAGCCTGGAGGACGGACGAGATGGCAAATCACCCGAAGCCCGAGGAGATCGTCGCCAAGTTGCGGCAGGCGGATGTGCTGATCTCACAGGGCCAGCGCGTGGCCGATGCAATCCGCGCTCTCGGCGTGAGCTCAGTGACCTACTACCGGTGGCGGCGTGAGTTTGGCGGCCTGCAGTCGGATCAGGTTCGTCGGATGAAGGACCTGGAGACCGAGGACCAGCGGCTTCGAAAGGCGATTGCGGCTCTCACCCTCGACACGCTGATCCTGCAGGAGGCGTCCCGGGGAAACTTTTGAGACCCGCGCGCCGGCGCGCCTGTGTCGAGCACATTATGAGGACGATGACCGTCTCCGAGCGCCGCGCCTGTCGGGCGCTCGGACAGCATCGCTCG